>CAJASG010000060.1 GCA_903944555.1 uncultured beta proteobacterium | reverse complement strand
GGGTTTTAACCGCATCCCTCTGACCGCCCAGGCGTTTGCGGACCTGGAAACGCCCCTATCGCTTTACTTGAAGTTGACCGGTGACGCGCCATACAGTTTTTTGCTGGAGTCGGTAGTCGGTGGCGAGCGCTTTGGGCGCTACAGCTTTATTGGCCTGCCCGCGCGCACCCTGTTGCGCAGCAGCGGCTTTGGCGCCCAGGCCCGCACCGAGGTGGTGACCGACGGCGTGGTGGTCGAGACCTCGTCGGCCAATCCGCTGGACTTTATTGCCAGCTACCAGCAGCGCTTCAAGGTGGCGCTGCGCCCCGGTATGCCGCGCTTTTGTGGCGGACTGGCGGGCTATTTTGGCTACGACGCGGTGCGCTACATCGAGAAAAAGTTGGAAGCCAGTTGCCCGCCCGACGAACTGCATTGCCCCGACATCTTGCTGCTGCAGTGCGAAGAGCTGGCGGTGATCGACAACCTGTCGGGCAAGCTGTATTTGATTGTGTATGTCGACCCCGGCTTGTCCGGCGCCTTGGCCCGTGGCAACGCCCGCCTGGCAGAACTCAAGGCCCAGCTGGCGCGGGCGGTGAATGTGCCGGCCGTCAAACCCACCACCAGCCACCCGACCCAGCGCGACTTTGCCAAGGCGGACTACATTGCGGCGGTGGAGCGCGCCAAGGAGCTGATCGCCGGTGGCGATTTCATGCAGGTGCAAGTGGGTCAGCGCATCAAAAAGCGCTACACCGAGTCCCCTTTGAGCCTGTACCGGGCGCTGCGTTCACTCAACCCCAGCCCCTATATGTATTACTACCACTTTGGAGATTTCCATGTGGTGGGAGCCAGCCCCGAGATTCTGGTGCGCCAGGAGCAGGTCACGACCAATGGCGTGGCGGAGCAGAAAATCACCATCCGACCGCTGGCCGGCACCCGCCCACGCGGTGCCACGCCCGAGTTGGACAAGGCGGCCGAGGTGGAGCTGATTGGCGACCCCAAAGAGCGCGCAGAGCACGTCATGTTGATCGACCTGGCGCGCAACGATATTGGCCGCATCGCCAAAATCGGCAGCGTCAAGGTCACCGATGCGTTTTGTGTCGAGCGCTATAGCCATGTCATGCACATCGTGAGCAACGTCGAAGGCACGCTGGTCGACGGCCCGGATGGCCGCCCGCTGGGCAGCATGGATGTGCTGCGGGCCACTTTTCCGGCTGGCACGCTCACCGGTGCGCCCAAGGTACATGCGATGGAGCTGATCGACCAGTTGGAGCCGATCAAGCGCGGCATTTATGGCGGGGCCTGTGGCTACCTGAGTTACGCCGGGGACATGGACGTGGCGATTGCCATCCGCACCGGCATCATCAAGGACCAGACCCTGTACGTGCAGGCGGCGGCCGGAGTCGTGGCCGACAGCGTGCCCGAGCTGGAATGGAAAGAGACCGAGGCCAAAGCCCGCGCCCTTTTGCGCGCCGCCGAGTTGGTAGAGGAAGGACTGGAGTAAAAGCATGAACACATCCCTCTCGCATCCCGCAGCACAACACTGCAACTCCATGACCGAGGTCCGCTCGCACATCGACGCGCTAGACGAACGTATCACCGCATTGCTGGTGGAGCGCACCGGCTACATGACCCAGGCGGCCCGCATCAAGCAGGACGCCGGCAAGGTGTATGACCAGGAGCGTATTGACTACATCGTGGCCCGCGTGCGCCACCTGGCCGACACCTGGGGCGGACAGCCCGAGGTGCTGGAAGCCGCGTATCGAGCCCTGATGGATGCCTCTATTGCGTTTGAACACCGCGAGTTTGCCCGCCTGCGCGAAGGGGTGACGGCATGAAACTCGTGATGATCGACAACTACGACAGCTTCACCTACAACATCGTGCAGTACTTTGGCGAGTTGGGGGCCGAGGTCTCGGTGTTTCGCAACGACGAAATCACCGTGGCGGAGCTGGCGGCGCAGTTCGCCGCCGGGCATATCGACCGCCTGGTGGTCTCGCCCGGGCCGTGTTCTCCGGCCGAGGCCGGTATTTCGGTGGCAGCGATCCAGCACTTTGCCGGCAAGCTGCCGGTGCTGGGTGTGTGCCTGGGGCATCAGGCGATTGGCGCAGCCTTTGGCGGGAAGATCGTCCGGGCGCAGCAGCTGATGCACGGTAAAACCTCGCAAATCACCACCACCGAGGAGGGCGTGTTTGCTGGTCTGCCCCGCCAGTTCACGGTCAACCGCTACCACTCGCTGGCGATTGAGCGCGCTACCTGCCCGCCCGCACTGGCGATCACCGCCTGGACCGATGACGGTGAAATCATGGGTGTACGCCACCGCGACCTGCCGCACGCCGTGCGCATGGAGGGGGTGCAGTTCCACCCGGAGTCCATCCTGACCGAGCATGGACACGCCATGCTGAAGAACTTTTTGCTGTGAGTGGTGCGTGCATTTGCTATTGATTTAATAGCTGCTTGCGCACATTCCATAAGGGCTGGAGGCCAAAATGACCAAGATAATTGACCTGCGCAGTGACACCGTCACGCAACCCACCGCTGCCATGCGGGCTGCCATGCTGGCGGCGCCCCTGGGCGATGACGTGTTTGCCGACGATCCCAGCGTCAACGCCTTGCAGGACAAAATCGCCGCCCTGTTGGGTTTTGAAGCTGCCCTGTTTGTGCCCACCGGCACCCAGAGCAACCTGTGCGCCATCCTGGCCCATTGCCAGCGGGGCGACGAGTACATCGTCGGCCAGATGGCGCACTGCTACCGCTGGGAAGGCGGCGGTGCCGCAGTGTTTGGCAGTGTGCAGCCGCAACCGCTGAACCACCAGCCAGACGGCACGCTGAGCCTGGCGGACATTGACGCCGCCATCAAACCCGACGACGCCCACTTTGCCCGGACCAAGCTGCTGGCGCTGGAAAACACCCTGGGCGGCAAGCTGCTGCCGCTGGAGTACATCCAAGCCGCGACCGCGCTGGCCCACAGCAAGGGCCTGAGCCGCCACCTGGATGGCGCCCGCCTGTTCAACGCGGCGGCGGCGCAGGCCGCGTTGCTGCAGCCCGTGGCAGAACGCACCCACCCGGTCCGCCACGACCAGGTTGTGGCGCAGGCCCGGGCCATTGCCCAGTGTTTTGACAGTGTGTCCGTGTGTTTCAGCAAAGGGCTGGGCGCGCCGGTGGGCTCGGCGCTGTGCGGCAGCCGCGACTTCATTGCCCGCGCCCACCGCATCCGCAAGATGGCGGGCGGCGGCATGCGCCAGTCCGGCCTGCTGGCGGCCGCGGCCACTTATGCGCTGGACCACCATGTGCAAAGGCTGGCCGACGACCATGCGCTGGCGCGCCGTCTGGCACAGGGTTTGGCAGGGATCGACGGCCTGGTGGTAGAGCCACCGCAGACCAACATCGTGTTTGTGGACCTGACGGGTGCGGCACGGGAGCAATCAACCGCCTTGCTGGCCCACTTGGAGCAGCACGGCATCCGCGCCACCGGCCTGTACCGCCTGCGTTTTGTCACCCACCTGGATGTGGACGCCCCCGGTGTCGACCAGGCGGTGGCGGCGATTCGCCAGTTTTTCCAGGCCTGACATGCCGATCGACCAGTTGCTGCTGTTCATCGCCGCCGGCCTGTTGCTCAACCTCACTCCTGGGCCGGACGTGGTCTACATCGTGAGCAACGCCCTGCGTTTTGGCGCACGCGCCGGTGTGGTGGCGGCGCTGGGCATCACGGCGGGTTGTTTTGTGCACATTGCGGCTGCGGCAGTGGGGGTGAGTGCGCTGATGGCGGCGTCGGCCACCGCCTTTGCCGTGCTGAAGTGGGTTGGTGCCGCCTACCTGGTGTATGTGGGCATCCGCTTGCTGCTGTCCCGTGCGCCATCCGCTATCAATTTGGAAGCTGCTTGCGCAAATTCTGCGGGCGTTGTGGCACTAAAAGGGGTATTTTTTCGGGGTTTCTGGACGAATGCGCTGAACCCCAAGGTGGCACTGTTTTTTCTGGCTTTTTTGCCGCAATTCATTGGCCCTGCGGTGGAGTACAAGTCGCTGGCCTTTCTGGCACTGGGCTTGTTGTTCAACTTCAACGGCCTGTGGGTCAACATCGGCTGGGCGCTGGCCGCCGCTGGACTGGCCCGCCGTGTGACCGCTGTGCAGCGCAGCCTGCACTGGCTGGACCGCCTGGCCGGAGTGATGTTTCTTGCCTTTGGCTGTAAGCTGGCCCTGACCGACCCCCCCAAGTTTTAGGAGAATGTGATGCCCATCCACGCCGTGAAAATTACCCCCCAGGAAGCGCTGCAGCGCACCATCGAACACCGCGAAATCTTCCACGACGAGATGCTGCACCTGATGCGGCAAATCATGTCGGGCGAGATGTCGCCGGTGATGATGGCTGCGCTGATCACGGGCCTGCGTGTCAAGAAAGAAACTATTGGCGAAATCACCGCCGCCGCGCAGGTGATGCGCGAGTTTTCCACCAAGGTGGAGGTGGCGGACAAAACCCACTTGGTGGACATTGTCGGCACCGGCGGCGACGGCTCGCACACTTTCAATATCTCCACCTGCTCCATGTTTGTGGCCGCAGCGGCCGGGGCCAAGGTCAGCAAACACGGCGGGCGCAGCGTCAGCAGCAAAAGCGGCAGCGCCGATGTGCTGGAGGCGTTGGGGCTGAACATCAACCTGTCGCCTGCGGCCATTTCCCGGGGCATCGCCGAGGTGGGGGTGGGCTTCACGTTCGCGCCCAACCACCATCCGGCCATGAAAAATGTCGGACCGGTGCGCCGCGAATTGGGGAT
>CAJASG010000059.1 GCA_903944555.1 uncultured beta proteobacterium | reverse complement strand
GTAGTCCAGCGTTTGCAGGAATTTGGCAAACGCCTTGTCATCCGCCTTGGGCACCTGCAAGCCCACCAGAATGCGCCCGTAATCCGCGCCCTGGTTGCGGTAGTGGAACAGGCTGATGTTCCAGCCCGGGCGCATCAGGCTCAAAAACTTCATCAGTGCGCCGGGCCGCTCGGGGAATACAAATCGCAGCAGGCGCTCGTCTTGCGCCAGGGTAGACAGGCCGCCCACCATGTGGCGGATGTGCTCTTTGGCCAGCTCGTCGTGCGTCAGGTCCAGCGTGGCGAATTTATGCTTATTGAAGTTGGCTGCAATCTTGGCGGATTCGCCCTTGCCCTGCGTGGTGATGCCCACAAACACATGGGCTTTGGCCGCGTCGCTGATGCGGTAGTTGAATTCGGTAACGTTGCGTGGGCCGCCGGGCAGTGTGCCAATCAGCTCGCAAAAGCGCTTGAAGCTGCCTCGCTCCTCGGGGATGGTGACCGCAAACAGCGCCTCGCGTTCCTCGCCCACCTCTGCACGCTCGGCGACGAAGCGCAAACGGTCGAAGTTCATATTGGCACCGCACAAAATGGCGGCGTAGGTCTCGCCCTTGGTCTTGTTCTTGGCTACGTACTGTTTGATGGCCGCCACGGCCAATGCGCCTGCGGGCTCGACGATGCTGCGGGTGTCGACAAAGATGTCCTTGATGGCAGCGCACACGGCATCGGTGTCCACCGTCATGAACTCGTCCACCAGGCCACTGGCGATACGAAAGGTTTCTTCGCCCACCAGCTTCACGGCAGTGCCGTCCGAGAACAGGCCCACATCGGGCAGCGTGACGCGCTTTTTGGCGGTGACCGACTGGATCATGGCGTCTGAGTCGTTCATCTGCACACCAATCACCTTGATGCGCGGGTCCACCGCCTTGATGTAGTTCGCCACGCCCGACACCAGACCGCCGCCGCCAATGGCGACAAACACGGCGTCCAGCGGCTTGCCGCCCAGGGTTTGCATTTGGCGCAGCATTTCCATGGCGATGGTGCCTTGGCCGGCGATCACGTCCGGGTCGTCAAACGGGTGCACAAAGGTCAGGCCTTGCTTCATTTGCCGCTCCAGTGAATGGCCGTAGGCATCGGAGTAGCTGTCGCCAAACAGCACCACCTCGCCGCCAAAGCCGCGCACCGCATCCACCTTCACCTGCGGCGTGGTCGTGGGCATGACGATCACGGCGCGGGTGCCCAGCTTGCTGGCGCTCAGTGCAACGCCTTGCGCATGGTTACCAGCCGAGGCGCAAATGACGCCTTTTTTGAGCTGTGCGGGCGTCAACTGCGCCATGCGGTTATAGGCGCCACGCAGCTTGAAACTGCGCACCGGCTGCTGGTCTTCTCGTTTGAGCAGCACGGTGTTGTTCAGCCGCTTGCCCAGCGCAATGGCGGGCTCCAGCGCAGTTTCCGTTGCCACGTCGTAGACGCGGGCCGTGAGAATTTTTTTCAGGTAATCGGCCGGGGTCAGGGGTTTTGCGGGAGCGGGGGGCGTGGTTCGTTTGGTGGTCATGGCAGTGTCAGAGTACCTTCGGATGATAATCGCCGCCGTACACAGCAGATACACCTGTCATTGAATCAAAGGATGCGCGATATGGAATGCACAGTCAGTTGGACCGGCGGCTTGAACACCCGCTCAGGCATGGGTTTTGTGGCCGAAACCGGGAGTGGCCACACCGTCATGATGGATGGCGCGCCGGACGCCGCCAAGCCCGAAAACGGCGGCCTCAATCTGGCGCCGCGCCCGCTGGAGCTGTTGCTGGCGGGTACCGGCGGCTGTACCGCTTATGACGTGGTGCTGATTTTGAAACGGGGTCGTCACGCGGTGCAGGGCTGCACGGTCAAACTCACCGCTGAGCGCGCGGAGGTCGATCCCAAAGTGTTTACCAAAATCAATATGCACTTCACCGTGAGCGGAAAAGGCTTGCCCGCGGCGGCCGTGGAGCGCGCTATTGCCATGAGTCACGAAAAGTACTGCTCGGCCAGCATCATGTTGGCCAAGTCAGCGGAAATCACTACCAGCTTTGAGTTGATTGAGGCGTGACTTCGTCGGTGGGTTTTAAATCGGCAGCCTGGTCTGGGCCGTGTTCGCCGGTCTAAATCCGCTGTGCCACGGTTGTCATGACTTTGGCGGCCACGCGCATGAGCTCTTTTACCGGTTGCGGCAGGCTGGTTGCGCCTGCGGTCTGGGCATCCTGGGCGTGGCGCAGTTCATCGTCGCGCATTTGCGCCACGATGGCGCGTGAGGCGTGGTCGGCCTCGGGCAGAGTGTCCAGGTGGCTTTGCAGGTGGGCTCCGACCTGAATTTCGGTTTCTTCCACAAACCCCAGGCTGATCCGGTCTCCCAAGCGGCCTGCCAGCAGGCCCAGTCCGAAGGCGCCGGCGTACCACAGCGGGTTCAGCAGCGAGGGGCGCGAGCCCAGTTCCTCCAGCCGCTGCGCCGTCCAGGCCAAATGGTCAGTTTCCTCCACGCAGGCCTGTGTAAAGTGCGCCCGCAGCGCCGCATTGGGCGTCGTCAAGGCCTGCGCGGTGTACAAAGCTTGGGCGCACACCTCACCGACGTGGTTCACCCGCATCAATTCGGCGGAGCGGCGTTTCTCATCAGTGGTGAGCTGGGTTGTTTGCTCCGGCACGGTGGGGCACGGTTGCGCCGCGTTGGGTTTGGCAAACAAAGTGCGCAGCGCGGTGTCGGCGGCAGTGAGCAGAGTGTCCATGGCTGGGGCGCTTTCCTATAAATGGGCGACGCAGAGTGGTGTCGCTTCACGAAGGAGTAGTCTAAACCCGATGCCAATCAGGCGGTGGTGATACAACTTGTTGCAACCTTGCAACGGAAAAGCAGGTTTTGGCATGGTTTTCTAATCAAGGCTTTGCCAAAACCCCGCCCATCTGGTGCAATACATACAACTTCCTGAACTAGGAGGTTGGCCCGGGGTTCTGAGATATCAGTCCGGAGCCCTCTGTTTAACCTTGGAGTATATTTAAATGAAAAAAACCCTCATCGCTTTGGCCGTTCTGGCTGCTTCCGGCGCTTCTTTCGCTCAAGTCACAATCACTGGTAACCTGACCATGGGTTACCAAGGTGCTTCCTCTGGCGCTTCAGCTGGTGGAAATTCTTCCGATTCTTCCGGTTTCGGTGTCGATACTTCGCAAATCGATTTCGCTGCAACTGAAGACCTCGGTGGCGGCATGAAAGCAACTGCAAAGATGAGCTTGGCTGGTGCTGATCGCTCCGGTGAGTCCAACTCCGTAACTGGTGGTGATGTGACTGGCCGTGATGCATCTTTGACTTTGCAAACCAACGTTGGTTTGTTTGTTTTGGGTTCTGCTAAAGCAGGTGATTACCTGTCTGGTGGCATTGCTGGTGTTGGTGCTTACTACTCAGGTTGGGATGGTAAGGTTTTGTCCGCACGTAGCCGTCGCGACACTGCTTCTTACGTTCTGCCAATCAATGACTTTAAGTTTTTGTTGTCGTACCAAGAAGCTGCCAATAACCAAGGTTTGGGTAACGGTACATCCGGTTCCAATTCTTTGGCTGCCGGTAGTGTCGGTCAAACATTGCAAGTCATTGGTTTGAACTACGCAAAAGGTGCTTTGGTTGTTGATGGTCAGTTCTTGAACTGGTTGAGCTCAGCCAATAGCAATCAAACCACGACAGCCGCATCACTGGTAGCTGCAAACGCAGTTTCTGGTAGCCCTACAGCCGTCGCAGCAGTGTTGGCTGGCAGCACGCCTACGGCTAAGACCCAAGTTCGCTTGTCCGGTTCTTATGACCTGGGTATGGTCAAGTTCGGTTTGGGTCACGTTGTGACCACATATGACAACGGTATCAATGCAAACCCCAAGACCTATGACTCGTTGGTTGGTGCGTCGGTTCCACTGGGTGCTTTGACTTTGGGTGCCCAGTTCGTTACCCGTCGTAACGACGACTTGGCTGCTTCCCAGTTGGCAACGTTGGTTCAAAACGGAACCCAAAACGGTTGGAACGTTCAAGCCGCTTATGCTTTGAGCAAGCGTACCAGCATGATTGCTAACTACGCTCGTTGGGATGCCACTATTGGTAACACAACCCAGGCTAACCAGACTCAGTTGTTGTTGTCCCACTCCTTCTAATTCACAGCTAGCGTAAAGCTAGCTTGGATTTGAATGAATAGAAGCCCCGCTGCATTACTGCAGCGGGGCTTTTTCTATGGAAGTCAGGATCGTGTTCGGTAAGCGAGCGAAGCCAACAGTGATGCTGTGTCAGGTGCCATTTCCCCTTTCGCTCATCAGCACGCATTGAGTAAATTGCAGAAATTCATCCAGATGCTCGGTGATGACATTTGCCAGGATCGGGTGCAACAGGCTTTGGTAGTCATGCACCGCAATGTTGCGGAATGCCGCCATGCGTTTGAGACTTGTTGCGAGTTGTGCATCGATCCATTGATCTTGCGCTAACAACCTGAAAACGTCTCGCGCACTTTGCGGCACGCCAAGGTGTTCACCTTGCGCCCAAAAATCAAGCGTAGCGCTTGTTCCGCAAGTTGTGCTTCATCTCGCGCAGCAAGGGCTGCAGCGTGTCGCTGCCAATGCGCAGGGCGACGCAGGTGGCCAGGATGTCGATGATCATCAGGTGCAAAAGGCGTGACACCATGGGGCTGTATTTGTCAAAACCTTCCGGGTGGTCGGCGCACAAATGAATGTGGCCGGCACTGGCCAGCGGTGAGCCGCTGGCGGTGATGACGATGGTGGTTGCGCCGTTCTTGCGGGCAATGTCACAGGCGTCCATCAGGTCGCGGGTGCG
>CAJASG010000058.1 GCA_903944555.1 uncultured beta proteobacterium | reverse complement strand
TTTGGCCAATGCTATCTTTCACCGGAACGATGGAGCGGTCAAAGTAACCGGCGGCTTGCGCAGCGGTGGCGCGTTTTTGCGATTCCAGCGCAAACGCATCCACATCGGCACGGGTGAAACCTTCCAAAGTGGCGATCAAATCGGCGCCAATGCCCTGCGGCACAAACACGGTTTGGGAATTGGTCTCGGGGTCCATGGCCCAGGCACCACCATCCGAGCCAATTGGCACGCGGCTCATGCTCTCTACGCCACCGGCGACCACCAGGTCTTCCCAACCCGAGCGCACCTTTTGTGCGGCCATGTTCACCGCTTCCAGGCCGGAGGCGCAAAAACGGTTGATTTGCACGCCGGCGCACTGGAAGTCCCAGCCCGCTTTAAGTGCCGCCACCTTGGGCAGCACCGCGCCCTGGTCGCCGACCGGAGACACCACACCCATCACGATGTCGTCGACCCGGGCGGTATCAAACTGGTTGCGCTGCTGCAAATCGGTGAGCAGATTGGCCAACAGATTGACGGGTTTGACTTCGTACAGGCTGCCATCTTTCTTGCCTTTGCCGCGGGGGGTGCGGATGGCATCAAATACAAATGCTTCAGTCATAGGGGTCTCCGGGAGAAAGGTTGGGTTGGGTCGAATCTGGTTTTGGAGTATATTCTTTTTACCAAGCAATCGCTTTGTATAAATAACTGATGCATTTTATTTTTTTCTGAACAGGTGCCGCCATGATTGAAAGAACGCTTTTCTCCTCTGACCACGAGTCCTTTCGCGATAGCTTTCGCCGCTTTATTGACAAGGAAATCGCCCCGTTCCACGCCGAGTGGGAAGAGCAGGGCTATGTGGACCGCGCCGTGTGGAACAAGGCGGGCGAGAACGGGTTCCTGTGCATGACCATGCCCGAGGAATATGGCGGCTCTGAGGCCGACAAGTTTTACTCGGTAATCCAGTTTGAAGAAGTGGCCCGTGCCGGTGTTACCGGTATTGGTTTCAGCCTGCACAGTGAGATCGTGGCCCCGTACATCCTGCACTACGGCACCCCCGAGCAAAAAGCCAAGTACCTGCCAAAACTGGCCAGCGGTGAAATGATCGGCGCCATTGCCATGAGTGAGCCCGCCGCCGGCTCGGACCTGCAGGGCATCAAGTCCACCGCCATCCAGCAAGCCGACGGCAGCTACTTGCTCAATGGCAGCAAGACCTTCATCACCAACGGCTGGCATGCCGACTTGGTGGTGGTGGTGGCCAAGACCAACCCGGCCGCCGGTGGCAAAGGCACCAGTCTGTTGCTGATTGAGCGCGGCATGCCCGGCTTCTCGGTCGGCAAGCGCCTGAAGAAAATGGGCATGAAAGCGCAAGACACCTCCGAGCTGTTCTTCGACAACGTGCGCGTGCCTGCAGAAAACCTGCTGGGCGGTGCCGCCATGGAGAACAAGGGCTTCATTTGCCTGATGGAGCAATTGCCTTGGGAGCGCCTGCAGATCGCCATCAGCGCCGTGGCCGCTGCCCAAGCCGCGATCGATTGGACCGTGGAGTATGTGAAAGAGCGCAAGGTGTTTGGCCAGCCGGTGGCGTCGTTCCAGAACACCCGCTTCACCCTGGCCGAGCTGCAAACCGAAGTGCAGGTGGCCCGCGTGTTTGTGGATAAGTGTTGCGAATTGATCCACGAGGACAAGCTGGACACCGCAACGGCCAGCATGGCCAAGTATTGGACCACCGACCTGCAGTGCAAGGTGATGGACGAATGCGTGCAGTTGTTTGGCGGCTACGGCTACATGTGGGAATACCCTATCACCCGTGCCTACGCCGACGCCCGCGTGCAGCGCATCTACGGCGGCACCAATGAGATCATGAAGGAAGTGATTACACGGTCGATGGGCTTGGGCGGCAAGTAACGCCACGCGCGAAAACGCGCACTGGCTCTACCTGAATGGGGAGAGCTGGGTGCGCTCGTAGTCGCCATCTCCGGGCGGTGTTGCGGGCCGGACTTCATGGCGGCGGTCCAAAACAGAGGGCGCCTCGTCAGCTGGTGCTGGAGGTTCAGTGTGCGACCACAGCAAGGGCGGGGGCATGACGGTGAACGGGCACCCACACTCCGGGGCGAAGCGCCAGGAAATGATGTACTTCGAATGGTCGACTGAAGGGTCAAAACGGTCGAGTCCGCGCAGCAGTTGTTGCTGCAGTGCCATGGCGTAGCGCATCAGCAATTCATTCCACTTCATCACCACGATCTGGATGTGCAGTTCTTCATCGTCGGGGCCACGGGGAATGATGATGATTTCGCAGGCGAGCCAGTCATACGGTATGGCTTGTTGTCGCAGCGTGTCTTTCAACACCACTCGAATGAGCTCGCGCTTGATGTTGGTGTGTTGCTGGACGGTTTGCGGTACCGCAGCCTGGGGGGGCGCAACCACCGCTGCGCTGGGTGTAGGGATGTCTTTAGCGACGCTATTTTTTAAAAAACTGAACACGCATATTCCTCCATCATCTTTTCCCGTAACTTTACCGGGTCAGAGGGATT
>CAJASG010000057.1 GCA_903944555.1 uncultured beta proteobacterium | reverse complement strand
TTCAAGAAAGGGCGCAACACCGCCTGTACCAGCAGGCTCGTGGGCACAACGGTCACAATCAAAGCGATGAGGAAAATCACATACAAGACCAAGACGGGACGGCGGCGCAACTGCCCGGGTTCACCCACGGCACGCAGTAACTTGCCCCAGAGATAAAAACTGCGGGTTCCGGCTTTCTCGCTAAACAACAGACCCGGATCGGAATTGACTGCCGTCAAACCGGTCAATAAAGGGGCCGAGCCACGCTCCTGGTTGTTCCGCAGGGCGTCGCGAAGGGCGAAGCCAAAACGACTCGCCGCCTGGATGCTGACCGCATCCAGGCCTGCCGGGGGCAAGCCCGGCAGCAAATCCCGCTTGCCGCTCAGCAACCACAGGGGCGTGGTGAACAAGGTGGTGATGGTGTGGCTCGGATCGATTAGCACCACGTTGTCCAGAAGACGCGCACCACAGGCCGCCAGCAAACCCTTCATTTTCTCTTGCGCCAGCATCCACATGTTGCGACACGCAATCACAGTCACTACCGGCTTGCCAGCCAACAGCTTTTGCGCCAGCGGATGCTTGAGAAAGGCGGTGATGGGCAGTGAAGGGGCGAGAAACCAGACCTGGTAGGGCAAGATCACCAGATCAAACTCTTCATCCCCAGTCAGTGACAGCGGCTGCAACGGCGGCGCCACCATGTGCGCGGATTCCGGGAAGGCATCCAGAAAATTGAAGATCCGCCAAGGGAATGGGTACGGCGCAACCGGCCGCAAGTTTTCCACGTGGACGGAGCAGTGGGGGCTCTGCTGCAATGGCGCCACGATGCGCTGCGTGATCTCGGAGAGTTGCCCTGTTTGCGAGTAGGACAGCACCAAAATGCGCTTGTTCAGAGAACGGGCGGGGGATTCGGTTATGTTCAATGGAGCCATGCAACTGTTAAGTCATCCATAGTTGATGGATATTGAAAAAGTGGTCGGGATTTTACCATTCCAGCCCTGGGTGCCGCACGATTGGGTTAGCCCGCCGAGCCGACATTAGGCGCGGGCATCCAATCCAAAAAGGCGGAAGTGAAATCGTATTTTCCCCCGGGCGCGTCGCGACGAAGTCGCAGCCAATTGCTGGTGCCACCACCCGTTTCGTCCACATATCCCAACAGTGCACCACCCGTGCCCGCCTGCGCAACCGCCAGCCGCAGCAAGTCCTGCGGCTGCGCAGCGGCAAGAAAACAGGCATGGCCGGTCCAATCCATCTGCGCGGCCAACAAGGCCAGCAACTGGCTGGGTTGTGTCTGCAAGAAGGTCAGCGGCATCAGTGCATCCGCTTGCATTTGCTCCAGGGCTTTGCCCGTGGCGACATAGGTGCCGCGTCGGCTGGTCAGTAGCAGCACAGCATCCGGCGGCAAGGTCTTTTCACTGGCATCAGCCATACAGCGCAATGCGCCATACAAACCCAGCTCTGCCCAGGGGCCAATGCGGCGGGGCTTGGTGCCCAGCAGTTGAACCAATTGTTGCTGCCAATCGGTAGGTGGCGGGGCGGCAATGCAGCGTCCGCTGACGGCAAAATTTTTCATGTGCGCTCCAACACCACTGTGGCATGACCGCCACCGAATCCCAGGATGGATGCCATGAGTCGGCGCACGGAGTCCGGCTGGCGCGCAGCGAGCTGAACCCCCAGGGTCTCGTCCTGCGCATCGGCATAGGTGGGCCACACACCGTGCTCCAGGCAGGCCGTCAACAGGGCAATTTCTGCAGCACCTGAAGCGCCCATGGTGTGACCGATCGTCGCCTTGAGCGAAACCAGGGGCGGCATGGTTGGGAACATGCCCCGCAAGCCTTGCGCCTCGATCGCATCGTTACCCGGGCTGCCAGCGGCTTGCACCTTAATCAGGTCGATGGCGTCTGCGGCCAAACCACAATGCGCCAAAGCGCTTCGGTACATGTACTCCACGGCGCTGGCACTGGCGCTGGTCGGTTGCTTGCCGTGCACCACATTGGCGCCCCCCAGCATTTGCCAGTGCGACGAGGCACGGCTGGACAAGCGCAGCGCAGCGACCGCCTCCCCCAGCACCAAGCCATCCCGGTGTGCACCAAAGGGTTTGCTGCGGTCGGGAGACAGCAGCTGCAAGGCGGCAAAGCCGTCCACGGTCAGCCGATTGTTCAACTCCACCCCCAGCACCAGCGCATCCTGCACCGTACCACTGTGCAGCAAGGCATGCGCGGCCATCATGGCATTCAGACTGGAGGTGCAAGCGGTACTCACCACAAACACCGGCCCCACCCACGCCAACCAGGCGGCAACCTTGTCGGCGAAGGCCTGGTAATCCATGCCCGCGGCGCCTTGCTCCACGGCCCCGATATCGAACGACGAGGTCGCAATAAACAAGGCCCCGTCACGTGCGTGTTGCGCACCCGCTTCCAGGGCGACTCGTCGAATGAGTTCGCCGGCGCGTGTATTCCAATCCCCCGGAACGTCGGCCATGGCGCGATAAGGAACGCGGACAGCGGGCTCACCAGGTAGGGTATAGAACGACGCTGCACCACCGCCCGAGCGCAAGGCGGTCACCGCTGCTGGCACATCCAAACCCAAGGAGCAGGCCAGTCCGCGGCCCGCAAGATAAACCGGCTTCATGCCGGCTGGTGGCTTCGCAGGTAGTCGGCCAGGGTCAACAGCGAGACCAGGGCGCGGCGCGTATCTTTGCTGTCGGGCATGCGCACGCGGTACTTTTTTTGTATCGCCATGGAAATTTGCAGGGCATCCAGCGAGTCCAGGTCCAGCCTGGATTCAGGACCGAACCACGGCTCGTCGTCGCGCAGTCCGCCAGCAGGCTCTACCTTGTCCACGGAGGCAAGGATGTAAGCTTTGAGCTCGGCGCGGAATGCGATGTCGTAATCGTTCATGGGTTAATTTCAATCAGTTTGCGATCAAACCACCGGGAACTACAGGCAAACACGATTCCCAGCACCGTACCCGCCAATACATCCAGCGACACATGCTGCTTGGTCGCCATGGTGGAGTACAGAATAGCAACGCACCACACGATCTGCATGGACTGCGCGCGCCACCCCAGACGTACGTCCCGCATCAGCCAGTACAACCAGCAACTCGTATACACCGCGGCCGCCACGTGCAGCGATGGACAGGCATTTCCGGCCGCGTCCACCCCCTTGAGAAACGCCACGCCGGGGTACTCTGCCCAATCGATATAGGCCGGCGGCACGGCGTTGGGCAACCAATAAAAAATGGACAAGGCGAGCAAGCACATCGCAGCAATCCAGACCCCGAAGTTCAGCAGTCGGACGCGGGTAGGCATTAAGGTCACCGGCAGCGAACAATAGACCCAGAGGGACAAATAGGGAATCAATGCCAGCGGCGCAAAGCCGATCCACTGGTCCACCACCGTCAGCGGAATAGTGGTCACCGGGAAAGCCGGGTTTTTCAACAAGAAAAGGTAGGCCCAGAAAAAGAGCGACATGAATGCACTGGTCCCCAAAAACTTGAACCAGAAGTCATTCAACACAATCGCGCGCCAATCCACAACAGGGCGGCTAGGGAAATCAGAAGGCATGCTGAAGGACTGAACTTGAAAGAGGTAGCTTGATTGCATTAAAATGCACTGCATCGCAGATTGCGACACACGCGGCGACAAGAACTTTCCACAGGAAACGCTGCAACGGTATCCCACCGAAACAGGCAGCGCCGCAAACCAATTATTCCATGAATTTTTTACACCATGACTAACGCATCCATTGCCACCGAGGTCAATGCAGAACTTGAGCGCGAAGTTGCGCAACTCATTGTCTCGGCACTGAATCTTGAGGTCGCGCCGGAGAGCATCGAAGCCGACTCCGATTTGTACGGCGATGGTTTGGGTCTGGATTCCATCGACATC
Source organism: uncultured beta proteobacterium (assembly GCA_903944555.1). Lineage (GTDB taxonomy): Bacteria > Pseudomonadota > Gammaproteobacteria > Burkholderiales > Burkholderiaceae_C > Allorhodoferax. Next base: position 7,231 of record CAJASG010000057.1, on the reverse strand, counting down.
CTGGAAATTGCGCTGGTGGTGTCCAAGCAATTTGGGATTCAAATGAAGACCGAAGGCGACGACAACTTTGTAGTCTTCAAGTCGCTGCGCAGCCTGAGTGCCTATATCGCAGAAAAGCGCACCAAGTGACCCGCATCACGCGGCTGTTGGTGATTGCTGCCATCGCTGTCGTAGGCGCTGCGTACCTGGCTTTCAGCCACCTGTTGACCATCGACGAACACCCCAGCCTGTTGATGCTGGCACTGGGGGTTACACCGCTGACGGTTATCGCCTTACTGGCCGCGTGGCATGCCCGCATGCGCTGGTTGGCCCTGACCCTGCTGGCCGCGCTGGCACTCACAGTGTTGCTGTATCTCGAAGAGTTGCGCAACCACGTCAACTGGCTGTATTTCGTGCAACATGCCGGCACCATGCTGTTGCTGGCCATCACCTTTGGCAGTACCTTGGGGCTGGGCCATGCCAACGCACTATGCTCACGCGTGACACGCCTGATGCTGCCGGTTGGACCGGCCGATCCGGCCTACATGCACTACACATGGAAAGTCACACTGGTGTGGACCGCGTACTTTGTCGCCAGTGCCGTCGTGTCTGTGGTCCTATTCTTCTTCGGACCGATTGCCGTCTGGTCCTACTTCGCCAACCTGCTTACCCCGATCCTCGTCGGGCTGATGTTTGTCGTCGAATACCTGGTGCGCGTGCGTGCCCTGCCCGACCGTGCCCACTTCAGCATCGCCCAAACCATTCAAGCGTATCGCGCCTATGAGCGGCATTGACAGTCCATTGTCAACACGCCTTCGTCCACCGCCGTGGTTCGCGGTGTGCCTCGGCATGGTCATGTGCATCAACAGCTACGCCGGGGACTGGGCCCTACCCGATCTGATGCGTTCGCTGGCCCAACAAAAATCCGGCAAAGCCAGCTTTACCGAGAAGAAATACCTGGGCATTCTGGACAAGCCGCTGGAATCTTCCGGAGAACTATCCTTCGATGCGCCTGGCCGCCTGGAGAAACGCACCCTCAAACCACGCCCAGAAGCCATGCTGCTGGACGGGGACAAACTGACCGTTACCCTGCATGAAAAGCGGCCGCTCAACCTGCGTCTGCAAGACCACCCGGAAGTTGCCACTTTGGTCGAGAGCATCCGGGGCACGCTCAGCGGGGACCAGGCTGCCCTGGAAAAAAACTACGCCATCGACCTCACCGGCGTACAAGGCAAATGGCAGCTGACACTGACACCGGTGCAAAAAGCAGTGGCCAAGGTCGTGCGCCAAGTCCATATCGGTGGTGCCGATGCAAACATCAAGACCATCACTTTTGATCAAGCCGATGGTGATCGCGTCGAAATGACAATCTCCAAAGTCGCCGCACAGTGAACCGCACGGCGTCAACACACACTGCCCCCGCCCGGCCACGCAAGTGGCGCCCTGGAGTTTTTTTGTGGGTCCAACTGGCACTGCATGGCGCTGCGCTGTTGTATCTGATGGTCTATCCGCACGCGTGGCTGTGGTCGGCGGCGACCATTCTGCTCAGTCAGCTGATGCTGATGGCTGCCGGCCTGTGGCCACGCAGCACCTGCCTGGGCGCCAACATGGTGAGCCTGCCCGCCGCCGCCGTGCAGCGGAGGGAAGTGGCACTCACCATCGATGACGGCCCCGATCCCCTGGTGACCCCGCAGGTATTGGACATCCTCGCGCAACAAGGTGTTCGCGCCACATTTTTCTGCATTGGTGAGCGCGCCGCAGCACATCCGGAACTGTGCCAGCGCATGCTGGCCGCCGGGCACCGCATTGAAAACCATGGCGCACGCCACCCCACACTCCTGTCGCTCTCGGGGCCTGCAGGCTGGCGCCGCGAAATTCTGGATGGGCAACACATCTTGCAGCGCGTCACCGGCCAGACGCCACTCTTCTACCGCGCGGTTGCAGGCCTGCGCAACCCCTTTCTGGATCCTGTGCTGCACGCCTTTGGCCTGCAGTTGGCCAGTTGGACGCGCCGCGGCTTCGACACGCGCGCGCAAGAGGCCGACCAGGTTTTGCAACGGCTGACCTACGACCTCGCCGCCGGCGACATCCTGCTCTTACACGACGGCAATGCAGCACGCACGCCTTCGGGCGAGGCGCTGATTGTGACCGTGCTACCCAGGCTGCTGGATGCCATCCGGGTCCGCGGGCTGACCCCTGTCACGCTGGCCCAGGCATGCAATCTGACCTGAAGCAGCAACTTCTGGACGCCGCCTGCACGCCCTACCGGGCGGCAGGCTATTTCCACTACCACTGGGCGCGCGGCAAGCTCCGACAGGATCCGGTATTTGCATGGCTGCTGGAGCAGGGCACCCTGAACCGGCGAAACCGTGTGCTGGATTTGGGCTGCGGTCGCGGCCTGCTGGCGGCCTGGTTTCTGGCCGCCGACCAATTGGCCGCCGCCGGCCAATGGCCTGCCAGCCTCGAAGTACCAACGGGCATCAGGTTTCACGGTATCGACCTGCATGCCGGTGTCTGTGCGGCTGGCAACCGCGCACTGCGGCCCCACTTTGGCGACCGAGTGTCCCTGGTCAACGGCGACATCAACCATGCCGACCTGTGCGGATACGACGCCATCACCCTTTTGGATGTGCTGCACTACATTCCCTTTGCCCAACAAGAAGTGCTGCTGGATCGGATCCGCACCGCCCTCGGACCGGGTGGGCTGCTGGTCACCCGGGTCGGCAATGCACAGGGCGGTTGGCGTTTCCGATTCAGCCAATGGGTGGACCTTGCCGTGTCCTGCGCTCAAGGGCACCGGATGCATTCCCTGTACTGCCGCCCGCTGGACGATTGGACCCGTGCACTGGAAGCACACGGCTTCACCGTGACCGCGCAGCCCATGAGCGAAGGCACCCCGTTTTCTAACACCTTGCTGGTCGCGCGCGTGCCCTAGTCAAGTAGAATTTCACCATTCCACAATGTGAATTATTCGTGCAGCCACTATTAGTAAAAACATTCACAACTACCACCGCATTGGGGCGCGGCATTGCTGACACGCTGAGTGCGCTGCGCGCGCAACGCAGCGGCCTGCAAACGTGCTCCTGGGAAACGGTGGATCTGCCCACGTGCATAGGCGAGGTCAGCGGCCTGGATGCCATGGCCATGCGCGCCGACATGCAGTACTTCGACTGCCGCAACAACCGCCTGGCCCAACTCGCGCTGGAGCAAGATGGTTTCATGCAGAGTGTGCAAGTCGCTGCCGAACGCTACGGCAGAAAGCGCATCGGTGTGTTTCTGGGAAGCAGCACGTCCGGCATTCTGAGTTCAGAGCTAGCCTATCGCCAGCGCGACCCGGTCAGCGGCGCCCTGCCCGCCAGCCACAGTTATCGACATACCCACAATATGTTCTCCGTGGCGGACTTCGTGCGCCACTACGCCGATCTGCAGGGTCCCGCCTATGTTGTATCCACCGCTTGCTCGTCCAGTGCCAAGGTGTTTGGCATCGCCCAACGCATGATCGGCTGCGGCTTGATCGATGCAGCTGTGGTGGGTGGCGTAGATTCCCTGTGCCTGACCACCCTCTATGGTTTCAATTCGCTGCAACTGATATCCAGCCGCCCCTGCATGCCCTTTGATGCCCAACGCGACGGGATTTCGATTGGCGAAGGCGCCGCTTTCATCCTGCTGGAACGCGCCGACCTGGCCCAGACGAACGACATCCTGCTCAGCGGGGTCGGGGAATCCAGTGACGCGCACCACATGTCCTCACCCCATCCCGAGGGACTGGGGGCGCGCCTTGCCATGCAAGCCGCCCTGGACATGGCGGGCCTGCCGCCACAGGCGATTGGCTATGTCAACCTGCACGGCACCGCCACACCCAGCAACGACGCCGCAGAAGACTTGGGCGTAACCTCGGTGTTCGGTACGGCCACGCCTTGCAGCTCCACCAAGGGCCACACCGGCCACACCCTGGGAGCCGCGGGCGGCGTGGAAGCCGTGATCTGCGCGATTGCGCTGCGCCATGGCTTTGTGCCCGGCGGCGTCGGCACCAGCACCCTCGACCCACGCCTGCACTGCAATTACCTTCTGGCGAACCAGGAACTGGAATTTACGCACGCACTGAGCAACTCCTTTGGTTTTGGCGGCAGCAATTGCAGTCTGCTGTTCTCCCGGAAAAGGGCATGACGGCCCTGCAGGTTTTTGTGGACGGCGTCGGTTTGTATGCACCTGGATTCGATGGATGGGCACACGCCCGCACCATATTGGCCGCGCCGCGTACCTACCAGGCGACACCTCTGCAACTGCCCAGCATTGATTCCCTGCCACCTGCGGAACGCCGTCGGCTGGGCGTATCGGTCAAACTGGCCATGGCAGTGGGCTATGACGCGGTCCAGCAGTCACCCACCGATCTCCAGCAACTGGGCACCGTGTTTGCATCCAGTACGGGCGATGGCGACAACTGCCACCAGATCCTGGAAGCCCTGGCTTCGTCTGACCGTGCCATGTCGCCCACCCGCTTTCACAATTCAGTGCACAACGCAGCTGCCGGGTACTGGAGCATTGCCACCGGCAGCCAGCAACCCTCCACCAGCTTGAGCGCCCATGATGCCGGCTTTGGCGCGGCGTTGCTGGAAGCCGCCAGCCAGATTCGCAGCAACGCCAAGCCCTGCCTGCTGGTGGTGTCCGACACCCCCTACCCCCAGCCCCTGCGTGCCCTGCGCAACGTCGCGAACCCGTTCGGCGTGGCGCTGCTGCTGACACCCGGGCGTAGCGCCACCACTCTGTGCAGCCTGACGCTGTCGCTGAGCAAGGAACCCGCTCACACCATGTCCACCCCGGAACTTGAAGCCATGCGCTGCAACGTGCCTGCCGCCCGGGCATTGCCACTGCTATCGGCCCTGGCCATGCAGCAGCCACAGGACCTGGTGATTGAGTACCTGCAGGGGCTCAATCTTGCCATCCGTCTGCAACCATGAAAATCGACCGAACCTGGATTCAGCGCCACATTCCACACCAAGGCACCATGTGCCTGCTGGAGGCCGTCAAACACTGGAACGACACCGAAATCCAATGTTGCGCCCACAGCCACCTGGCACTGGACAACCCGCTGCGCAATGCACACGGGCTACCCATCAGCGCCGGTATTGAATATGCAGCGCAGGCCATGGCAGTGCACGGTGCCCTGCTGGCACCGGCGGACCAGCTCCCGGAAATTGGGTACCTCACCAGTGTGCGCAATGTGGAATGGTGGACACCCCGGCTGGACGATGCGGGTCTTGAGATCACCGTTCAGGCGACCCGCATATCGGGCAACGCGACGAGTCTGCTGTACGACTTCAGCATCCTTGGCAACGACCGTCTGCTGCTGCGTGGCCGTGCCAGTGTGATGATCAAGCCCCCACCCCAGAATCCCCTTGCCCCCGCCCCATGAATACGCTGCCCCTGTTACCCGGCGCCCTAAATACCAAAGCCATTGCCTACCGCAACCAGCGCCCGGTCAGCCAGGCCGAATTTCTGCGCGACGTACTGGCCTTGGCTGCGCGTCTGCCGCACACGCGCCACGTGTTCAACCTGTGCAAGGACCGCTACTGGTTCTCCGTGGCCCTGTTTGCCGCCATCAGCCGGGGCGTGGTGAGCCTGCTGCAAAACTCAACGGCGCCGGAAAACATGGCCGCGCTGTTCGCCGATTACCCCGATGCCATCTGCCTGGGCGAGCAGGCTACCCCCCTATTGGCGCAGATGCCTTATGTGGTGGTTCCGCACACGGATCCTTCGGAATCCGCCCCTGCCATGGACATGCCGCGGATACCACGTACCCAGCAGATCGCCCGCATCTTCACCTCCGGCTCCACTGGCAAACCACAGGCCCACAGCATGACCTTCTGGCGCATGCACAAATGCGCCATTGCCGAGGCCGAGCGCATGTGGGAGGTCGCCGGTGGCCCCTGCTCGGTGCTGGGCACCGTGTCGCCCCAGCACATGTTTGGACTGGAAGCGACGGTGCTCCTGCCGATCTTTGGTGGTGGTCAGTTCAGCGCACGGCAACCGTTTTTCCCGGCCGATGTGGTTGGCGCCCTGGCCGAACTGCCTGAACCGCGCCTGTTGGTTTCCACCCCGTATCACTTGCGCAAGTTGATGGATGCACAGATCACACTGCCCCGTGTCAGCGCCGTTCTGTCGGCCACAGCACCACTGTCCCTGGAACTGGCCCAAGAAGTCGAAGCCCAGTTCAAGGCGCCGATGGTGGAAATATACGGATCCACCGAAACCGGTGCGCTGGCGACCCGGCGTCCGACCCAAGGGACTGAATGGGAAACCTATTCCGGCATTGCGCTGGAACAAGACCAGGGCCAAACCCGCGCCTGTGCTGCGCACTTTGATACACCACAAGCACTCAACGATGTCGTGGACTTGCTCAGTCCAACCCGCTTCCGCCTGCTCGGTCGCAATACGGACATGATCAACATTGTCGGAAAACGCAATTCACTGGCGTTTCTCAACCAGCTACTGCTCAACCTGCCCGGTGTGCAGGACGGCGTGTTCTGCATGCACGAAAGCAGCTCGGTTGACGAGACGCCGCGCCTGGTCGCCTTCGTCGTGGCGCCATCGCTTAAGAGCGCCAACATCCTGGGCGCCTTGCGCCAGCATGTGGATCCGGTATTTCTCCCCCGCCCCCTGGTCTTTGTCGATGCCCTGCCGCGAGACGGCAACGGAAAACTTGCCGCGTCAAGCCTGGCCGGGCTGCGTGCCACACACCTTGCAATGAGAACCTGAGATGCCCGTCGTACCCCTGCCCTTTGCTGCGGACCACCCGGTGTTCCCAGGCCACTTCCCGGGGCGCCCGATTGTGCCCGGTGTACTGCTGCTGGATTGGGCGCAAACGGCCATCGAAGTCCAACTGGGCCAGAGCGTCCAGGCATTGGCCGAAGCCAAATTCCACAGCCCGGCCACCCCCGCCGACGTACTGGAACTCGATTTCGAAGTCGGCGTCTCCGCCGTGCGCTTCGAAATCCGCAGCACCACGCGCAAGATTGCCAGCGGCCGCTTTCCTTTGCCCCCAAGTATTGCCACATGAGCGAGCCAAGCACTCCTAAACAGATTGGTGACACGCCAGAATGGATGCAGCACAAGGAGCGCGGCAGCTTTTTCCTGCTCCAACTGATGAGCCGCATTTCCCTGATTTTTGGACGCCGCCTCTCACGCATCGTGGTCTATGGCATTGCCCTGTACTTTTTGCTGGCCGTACCTGCTGCCCGTAAGGCCTCCCGCA
>CAJASG010000056.1 GCA_903944555.1 uncultured beta proteobacterium | reverse complement strand
CATGATGGAAAAAACCCGAATCGACAAATGGCTGTGGGCCGCACGCTTCTTCAAGACGCGGTCTCTCGCGACCGATGAAGTCAATCATGGCCGTGTGCAGATAGAGCAGCGTGATGTGAAACCGTCACGTGAAGTTCGGGTGGGCGACACCATCACCATCGTGCAGGCAAAAATCCCACGCACGGTGGTGGTCAAAGGCATCAGCGAGCAGCGTGGACCCGCGCCAGTGGCGCAGCAGTTGTATGAGGAGACGCCAGAGAGCCTGCAAGCCAGGGCTTTGGCTACGGAGCGTAATCGCCTCAGCCCAGAGCCAGCCTTGACCATCGCACACGGTCGCCCGACCAAACGGGACCGCCGGGAACTACAAAAAGGTTGGGAGTAAGCGGGCCGACTTTCATAGCAAGATTCGCACCTCATTGAATCTGCTCTTTCACATGGCGCATCAGCCCCTCACAGGCGTCTTCCACCAAGTCCAGTACATGATCAAACCCGTTGGGTCCGCCGTAGTACGGATCAGGTACCACATCGCTCTGCAGCACGACACAGAACTCGGTTAACAGGCGCACCTTGTGTTGACACTCCGGTGGACATTTCTTTTGTACCAACTCCAGGTTGTCGTAATCCATCACCAAAATCAGGTCGAACTTGCCAAAGTCTTTGGCCCCAATTTTTCGGGCACGCTGGCCTGACAGGTCATAGCCACGTTTGGCCGCATGCGCCTGTGCGCGCTTGTCCGGTGCGCTGCCAGGATGGTAGTCATGGGTGCCTGCTGAATCCACGGTCACGGTATGCGATAGGCCCAGCGCCTTGATCTTGTGCTGAAACACGCCGTGGGCGGTGGGACTGCGGCAGATGTTTCCCATGCAGACGAAAAGAACAGAAAAATGGCGCATTACAAAAGTGATCCTTGAATGGGTTCGGGTGCTGTGGCCTGCAAGGTGGAGGCCGGATAGGGCCGCATGAACTCCATGCTGCGATCCACGGGGGCGGTAAGCCAGTCCTGGTACTGCTCGGGCGGCACGATCACCACCATGCGCTTCTCATCAGTGGGCTTGTGAAAATGGTTCATCAAAGCATGGTCATCGGCATTAATGGTCAGCATGGTGTAGCTCAATACATCGCCCTTGGGTGATTTCCAGCACGACCACAGTCCAGCAATGCCCATGGGGGCCCCATCTGCGCGTGCAATGCGGGTTGGCACAGCCTTGCCACTGCGCCAGTCCGGCTCGAAGAACGCCTCGGCTGGGATGATGCAGCGCTGTGCCGATTTCCAGGCGTCCCTAAAACTGGGCTTCTCGGCCACCGTCTCTGAGCGGGCGTTGTAGGTGTGTTTGCTGATCTTGGTGTCCGTGGACCAGTGCGGCACCAAACCGAACAAGCCGTTCACGGCCTCGATCGGTGGCACTGCGTCATCACCCACATCAGCCTGAGAATGCTTGCGAATGAAGCTGCCCAAGTATCCCGGCCACAAGTCTTGCTTGCCCGGCTCAGGTGGTGGCGTGACACCGAAATGCCTTCGGTAGCGATCCTGTTCTTTGATGCCTTGGTAATGACTGCACATTATTGAAATCTTATCTCGACACGATATTGAACAAATGTACAAATAAGTGCATTCCACTCGCCCCATGGTACCCGTACCTGCTGAAGACCTGGATGCCGAGCGGCTGGACCTAACATTACACCCACAGCAACATAAAGCGAGAACGATCCATGGACTACGAACGATTTTTGAAAGCACAGGAACCCATCTACGCGCAGGTGTTGCAGGAACTGCGTGCCGGTAACAAGGCCAGCCACTGGATGTGGTTCATCTTTCCGCAATTGCGCGACTTGGGCAGAAGCCAGGCCGCGCGGTTTTATGGATTGCAGAATCTGGCTGAGGCAAAGCTGTATCTCAAACACCCGATTTTGGGTGTCCGACTGAAGGAATGCACTGCCCTGGTGATGCAACACCATGACAAAACCGCATTGGAAATCCTGCACCATCCAGACGACCTGAAGTTCCGCTCTTGCATGACGCTGTTCAAGCTGGCGGACCCGCAAGAGCCGCTGTTTCTCGCCGCACTGGACATGTTCTTCAGGAGTAATCCGGACGACATGACCATCCAACTGGTCAAGCGGATGCCGGGTTGAGAGTCCAGTTTACGTCTGATGGCTAAGCGCAAGCCGACAAGCTATTGGTTTCCGCAGGTAAACCACAAAGCAAAACGCCCTCAAATGGAGGGCGTGTTTCAGAATTTTGCTGTGGGTTGCGCTGTCGACTGCGTAGAGCAAAAACCAAAATGCCCTTGTAAATCATAAACTT
>CAJASG010000055.1 GCA_903944555.1 uncultured beta proteobacterium | reverse complement strand
TGGGCGCGCTCCAATGCACTGGCCAGTGGACCCACCACAGACCTTGGGCGGACTGTGATGGCGGCATAGCCGCGCTGTGTGAAACTGGTCATAGAGGTATCTTCCTGAAAATTCGCAGTCGCCACGGATTCGAAGGTCGAATGCCGTGGACACGAGGGCTATGCATTGGTTGGTACAGGGTACAAATACTTCGACGGCGCTTATAGATAAAAAGCAAAAGGGCGGCCTGTAGGCCGCCCTTTTTCAACATCGATCAGGCCGTTTTAAGCACTCTTGCGGCGACGGGATGCCGCCAGACCAGCCATGCCGAGACCCACCAGCGCCAAGGACGTGGGCTCGGGCACATTGCCCTGAATAGGAGGTGCGGCACCGAAGCCATCAAGGTAGACATAACCAAAGTGGCCGGTCGGCTGGCAATCCGCGGCAAGAACCGACAGGGTGAAGTTATGCCCTGACAAAGACGCATCAATGTTCAGTTGCTCAATCTGCCACGCCGCCGTGTAATAGTTGCCACCTGAAAAAGTGAATTTCGTGGGGTCCACGCCGCCAGCGGTTGCGTTATAGGTGCGGGTGATCAGGTCAACGCCGTCCGTGTCGTCGCGCAGAACCAGCTTCATCGTGGCCGCTGTTTCCGCAGTGTGGGCGGCCTCCAAAACAGCCTTCCAGGCGAAGAAAATGGTGGGATCGGTGTAACCTACGACGGTCTGACTGATGGCAGAAGCATAGCCGCCGTTCGTCGTATTTTCCACACGGTAGGAGTAAGCCCCGCTATAGACGGTGGAACCCAACGCCGCGCCAACATTGGGGTCAACGTAGGCCGTATTGATGATGGCCGAATTGCTGTTGGCCGCGTTGTAGTGAGCCCCCCCAGGCAGCCAGTCCGCCGGCGAAAGTGCACTATTCAGGATGCCGGAACGCGAAGAGATGCCTGCGTTGCCGCCACCCACCAACCAACCGTTTGTCGTACCTGCATCACCGACCACAGGCCCATCAAAACCGCCGTTTACAAACGAAGCGGCGAACGCGGGCGATGCACCCAGCGCTGCGATGGCAATCGCAATAACTGTCTTTTTCATGTTTATTCTCCAAAAGTAAGTGTCTGAAGCAGACGATTTCCTTAACCACTAATCCCCGTGAAAAATTAGCATCAACCGTGCCAGCCGAATAAACATACGCAAGCAGTTGATTTACATAGGTTTTTCAAAAAACTTGATAAATAGACCCAAGTGGATGTAAACAATTCCGACACTCAAAGGTAGGGACTTTTTTGCCGATGACCCTCCCCGAGTCCGCGCCAAAGTAGAGATTCGTCAACAACGCACACACCGGCCTGTGTGACAGTCAATTTTTCACCTGCATTGCACCCGCCGCCAGTGCGGCTTGTAACCCCATGACTGAATCATTCCTGTTGCCGGACCTGATTGCTTTGACTGCACAACGCACGCCCGAGGCCATTGCGATGTCCTACGGAGCCACTGCCATAAGCTACCGCGAGCTGAACACCGCGGTGAACCAGTTCTCGTCCGGGCTGCTGGGCTTGGGTCTGGAGCGCGGTGAACGCGTGGCCATCTACCTTGAAAAACGGTTCGAAACGGTGATTGCCAGCTTTGGCGCCCCTGCTGCAGGCGCGGTATTTGTGCCCATCAACCCACTGCTCAAGCCCGAACAGGTGGCCTTTATTTTGCGAGACTGCAATGTCCGGGTACTGCTCACCTCGCCGGAGCGTCTTGCCCTGCTAGAGGATGTGCTCCCCCACTGCCATGACCTGCGTCATGTCGTGCTGGCCGACTCCGCCACCACCACGGAGCCCCCCGACATGGCCGCACCTGTGAACGTGGTGGCATGGCGTGCACTGGAGCAGCACACGCCCCGCGCGGGGCACCGGGTCATCGATGTGGACATGGCCGCCATCCTTTACACCTCCGGCAGCACGGGCAACCCTAAAGGGGTGGTGCTGTCGCATCGCAACATGGTGGCCGGGGCGAAAAGCGTGGCCTCCTATCTGGATAATGGCCCGCATGACACGGTGTTGGCAGCCTTGCCTTTGTCCTTTGATGCCGGGTTTAGCCAATTAAGCACCGCGTTTCATGCGGGTGCACGGGTCGTCCTCCTGAACTACCTGATGCCCCGTGATGTGCTCAAGGCACTGGCGCAAGAAGGCGTCACGGGCCTCACCGCAGTGCCGCCCCTGTTCATCCAGTTGGCGCAACTGGAATGGCCCGCCACCATCAACCAAAGCCTGCGCTATTTTGCCAACACCGGCGGACGCATGCCCCGGGAGACGCTGAACGCGCTGCGGCAACGTGTGCCAAGCGCAAAGCCCTTCCTGATGTACGGCCTGACGGAGGCATTTCGCTCCACCTACCTCCCCCCCGAAGAGGTGGACCTGCGGCCGGACTCCATTGGCAAGGCCATTCCCAACGCCGAGATTCTGGTGTTGCGCGAGGACGGCTCGCCCTGCGGCCCGGATGAGCCCGGTGAACTGGTGCACCGGGGCGCACTGGTCGCCATGGGCTACTGGAACGACCCCGAGAAGACGGCAGAGCGCTACAAGGTTTTGAGACCCGGCACACCGGGGCACCAGCAAGGCTTGCCGTTGCCCGAATATGCGGTCTTTTCGGGTGACACGGTGCGCAGAGATGCGGACGGTTTTTTGTATTTCATCGGTCGCCGCGACGAGATGATCAAGACCTCCGGCTACCGGGTGAGCCCGACCGAGGTGGAGGAGATTGTGTACGCCACCGGGCTGGTGGACGAATGCGTGGCGTTTGGCGTGGAGCATTCCACCCTGGGAAATGCTATACATTTAATAGCTGCTTGCGCATATTCCACGGACTCAAAAGGCATAAATGACCTAAAAAATGAATGCCGCCTGCGGATGCCCGCTTACATGGTTCCCAGCAGCATAGAGATGGTCACCGGGCCACTTCCCCGTAACCCCAACGGCAAGATTGACCGCAAACAACTGTCCGCCACTTGGGCGATGCAGCATGGCTCCTGAGCGGCTCTTACCCGTCCATTCCCCCATGCCGCAATTTCCCGTGCGCGACGGGGAGTTGGTGGTCGGCGGGGAACCTCTGTCATTGCTCGCTGCGCGCGTCGGACAAACCCCGTTTTACGCCTACGACCGCTCGCTTTTGCGTGCGAGGGTCGCCGAGCTGCGCCACACCCTTCCCCCACAAATCAAGCTCCACTACGCCATGAAGGCCAATCCGATGCCCGCGCTGGTGGGGTTGATGGCGGGCTTGGTGGATGGCATCGATGTAGCGTCTGCCGGGGAATTGCGCCTTGCCTTGGACGCGGGAGCCAAACCACGGGATACCAGCTTTGCGGGCCCTGGCAAGCGTGATGCCGAGTTGCGCCAAGCGGTCGCGTCCCGGGTGCTGATTAACGTGGAGTCGTTTCGCGAGATCGTGGCGCTGGAGACGATGTCCAACGCACTCGGTGTGGCGGCCAGAGTGGCCGTGCGCGTCAATCCGGACTTCGAACTCAAAGGCTCGGGTATGAAGATGGGAGGGGGTCCCAAGCAGTTCGGTGTGGATGTAGAGCAGGTCCCGGACCTGCTGAACCGCATTGCCCGAGCGGGTCTCGCCTTCGAGGGCTTTCACCTGTTTGCCGGCTCACAAAATTTGCGCGCCAACTCCATTTGTGAGGCCCAGAATAAATCCTATGAACTTGCCCTGCGGCTGGCGCAACAGGCCCCCGCCCCTGTCCTCTCCTTGAACCTGGGCGGTGGCTTTGGCATTCCCTACTTCCCCGGTGAGGCGCGGCTGGACCTGATTCCGATTGGCGACAACTTGGCGCAGCTCGTGCACCGCGCACAAACCGATTTTCCGCAGGCGTCCCTGGTGATTGAACTGGGCCGCTATCTGGTGGGTGAAGCGGGTGTTTACGTGACGCGCGTCCTGGATCGCAAGGTTTCGCGCGGACAGGTCTACCTGGTGGCGGACGGAGGGTTACACCACCACTTGTCGGCGTCTGGCAATTTTGGACAGGTGGTGCGAAAAAACTATCCCGTCACGATTGGCAACCGGGCAGATGCGCAGGACACGGAGACCGCATCCGTGGTCGGCCCCCTATGTACACCGCTGGACCTGCTGGCCGACCGCATGACTTTGCCCGTGGCCCACGTTGGTGACCTGGTCGTGGTGTTCCAGTCCGGGGCCTATGGCGCCAGTGCCAGTCCACAAAACTTCTTGGGACATCCACCGGTTGTTGAGGTGCTCGTGTAAGACAAGTACCTCAAAAGGGTGTCGAGTTTTCCAATTTCATTTCGCCGGTGATCGCAAGCATGAGAAAAATCAAAAGGCCAAAAGTCGTTCAGCGCAGACTCCATTTTCAGCAAGGGAAAGTGGAGTCACAACGTGATAAAAATATTCAATCACTATTTTCACAAGCACACGCTTTTACAAATATTTTTTGACTTGGGCTTGGTCGTTGTGACCGTTGTCACCTCGTTTTTAGCCCAGGTTGCAGATCCCTTATCTGCATCCTCAATGGTTGTAAGCATTTCACTTCTTCTAGCGACGTGCATATTGGTGATCAACGCGGGGCTTGGCTTCTACCAACGTGTTCACAATCTCAGTTTGAACCAGGTGCGCGTTCGCGCCGTTCTGTCCCTGTGCCTTTCTTTGCCACTGGCCTACGGGGTCTTTCGCATGTCACCCCTTCGACCAGAGGATGAGAAGTCATTCCTGTTGGCGCTGCTGGTCGCCGTCGTTCTCATGTTGATCCACCGGATCTACGTGGCACGGTCTACTCCACGAACCCTGATGCGCCAGCGTGTGCTGGTGTACGGCTCAGGCACCAGCGCCAGATTGGTTGGCAGCATGTTGAAACAATCGGACCCCAATGTGGACTTGGTGGGCTACTACGCCAGCCCCAACGAAGCCATCACAGAGACATCCCGCACAGGACTTCTGTCGTCCGAGAATTCATTGACCGATATCGTCCTCAAAGAGCGGGTTGACGAAATCGTGGTCGCGCTGAGCGAACGGCGGGGCGGCAGCATGCCTTTGCGTGAACTATTGGACTGCAAGCTGCACGGCGTGCGGGTGGTCGATATCGCCACCCATTTTGAAAAAACACTGGGGCAGATCCGGCGTGATTCAGTGTCCGCCGGTTGGCTTATTTTTGGCGATGGCTTTGGGCAAGGGCCCATCCGCACCCTGGTCAAGCGACTGTTCGACGTGGTGTGTGCTGCGGCGCTTATTCTGCTGGCATTGCCCGTGATGCTGGTCACGGCCCTCTTGATCTACCTGGAGAGTGGCGGACCCGTTCTGTATTTTCAAGAACGCGTTGGGCTGAATGGCAGGCTCTTTAACGTCGTGAAATTTCGCAGCATGCGCACCGACGCGGAGAAAGACGGAAAGCCCCGCTGGGCCTGTGCCTCCGATGACCGCATCACGCGCATCGGGCACTGGATTCGCAAGCTCCGCATTGACGAGTTGCCACAGCTATTCAGCGTGCTCGGTGGGGACATGAGTCTGGTGGGCCCCCGTCCGGAACGGCCCTATTTCGTGGACCAGTTGACGCAGGAACTGCCCTACTACGCCGTTCGCCACAGCGTCAAGCCAGGCGTCACCGGATGGGCGCAGGTGCGCTACCACTATGGAGCCTCTGTGGAGGATTCTGCTGAAAAACTCCAGTACGACCTCTACTACGTCAAGAACCACTCGCTGTTTCTGGATCTTCTCGTCCTGTTTGAAACGGTGGGCGTTGTCCTGATGGGCAAGGGTGCGCAATAAGATGACGGCGGTAACCCAGCATGGATAGCGGGCATCTTGTTCTGAGCGCATGGGGCTATGGCTTGGTAGGCCTTGCCTACTCCACGTTTGCGCTGCGGCTGTTGCAACTCGGGTATTTCCGGTCCGCCAGGGAGTGGTCCAAGATTGCCTTGGTCTGCGCCGTGACGTTCAGTGCATTGTGGGGTTGGTTTGGCTTGGCACTACTGGTCTCCAATAGTTCGGGCTTCTGGTTTTTCAATGCAGTGTCGGATTTGCTGCGATACGGATTCTGGTTTGCCTTCTTACTGACCCTTCTTCGGCAAAAGCAGTCCCAAGGCATTCCCGATGGCATGTCCTGGATACTGCCTATTGCCGCGGCGTTGGTGCTCTTTGGCGTGCTGGCACTTTCATTTTCGGCGCTGCACATGGATGTATTGGGCGACAGCGCAAGGCTGATTCTGTTCAGCTCCATGGCCTCTGCGGTGTTCTCCATGATCTTGCTTGAACAAGTCTTCCGAAACGTGGCGGAGGATTCCCGCTGGAACATCAAGCCAATGTGCCTGGGCCTATCGGGTGCTTTCCTGTTCGACCTGTATCTGTTCTCACAGTCCGTTCTTTTCAACCGCATGGATGCCGACGCGTTCAGCATCCGGGGCGTGGTGCATGCGTTGATCGTGCCCCTGCTGTGGCTCTCCATGTCCCGGCGCAGTGACTGGGTATCCCACATCCGACTGTCCCCAAAGGCCGCTTTTCATTCCGCAACCTTGCTGATTTCGGGGGTGTACCTGCTGTTTATATCGAGTGTGGGCTACTACATCCGCTACTTCGGGGGGGAGTGGGGGCCTGCGCTCCAACTCGGCCTGGTGTTCATCTCCCTGGTGGGTCTTGTCGTCCTGATGCTCTCTGGTTCGGCGCGTGCCCGACTGCGGGTGTTTCTTGGGAAGCACTTCTTCCGCTACCGCTTTGACTACCGCGAGGAATGGTTGAAATTCACACACACCTTATCCGACAAAAACTCCCCTCAGGAAATGGGTCTGCGCGTCATTCGCGGATTGGCGGACATGCTGGAGAGCCCGGCCGGCGGGTTATGGATGAAGGCACGGGGTGAGACAGGATTCAGCCAGACGTCACGCTGGAACCTGGCCAGAACGCTGGACGTCGAAGATGCCAACTCCTCCCTGTGCCAGTTCATCACGACGAGTGGCTGGGTGATTAATCTGGAAGAGTACCGCTCGTACTCCCGGCGATATGGCCAATTGAAGTTGCCTGCCTGGCTGCAAAACCTGGCTCAGGCGTGGCTGGTTGTTCCACTGCTGGTGGGAGATGAGCTGATTGGTTTTTGCGTACTGGCCAGTGCCCGCACGCGCATTGACGTCAACTGGGAAGTCAATGACCTGCTGAAGACCGCCGGGCAACAGGCAGCCAGTTTCCTGGCGCAGATGCAGGCCACGGAGGCACTACTTGAGGTGCGCAAATTTGACGCCTTCAACCGCATGTCCGCCTTTGTGGTTCACGACCTGAAAAACATAGTGACGCAACTCTCCCTCATGATGAAGAACGCCAAGCGCTTGGGGGATAACCCGGAATTTCAGCAGGACATGCTGATGACGGTGGAGAACTCACTGGACCGAATGCGCCAGCTCATGCTCCAACTCCGCGAAGGGGCTACACCCGCAGGCGCGTCCTTTGGGGTGAATCTGGCACACATCATTCTGCGCATTGAGGCGCTCACCAACAAGCGGGGCCGCAAACTGGAAGTCAATCTCATGGCGCAGATCCTCACACGGGGCCAAGAAGAGAGACTGGAGCGCGTCATCGGGCATGTTGTCCAAAATGCCCTTGACGCCACCGATACGGGGGGGAGAGTCTGGTTGAATCTGGACCGCTCGGGTGGCCAGGCCAGAGTGCTGGTGGGGGATTCCGGCAAGGGTATGACACAGGACTTCATTCGGGACCGTCTTTTCAAGCCATTTCAATCCACCAAGCAGGCCGGCATGGGCATCGGCGCCTACGAAAGCTTCCAGTATGTGCGGGAGTTGGGGGGTCGCATTGAAGTCGACAGCCACCCCGGGCAAGGCACCACCGTCCAGCTGCTCTTGCCCCTCTTTGAAACCCAAGCAGAAACCGGCCTTTACACATTGGAGTGCGCATGACGCTGGACAAGCCCCGCGCATTGCTGATCGTCGAGGACGATCTGGCCTTGCAAAAGCAAATCAAATGGTCCCTGGACCGATTCGAGTCGTCGACCGCCCATGACCGGGAGTCCGCGTTGGTGCAGTTGCGAAAAAACACGCCTGCGGTGGTGACCATGGACTTGGGGCTTCCGCCTGACGCGGATTCGGTCTCTGAGGGGTTTCACCTTCTGTCGCAAATTCTTGCGTTTGACCCTGACATCAAGGTGATTGTCCTGACAGGTCAAAACGACCAGGCCAACGCCTTGCGTGCCGTCGCCATGGGGGCTTATGATTTTTTCACCAAACCGTTCACGCCGGAGTTGCTGAACCTGACCATTGAACGTGCGTTCAGGTTGTTCGAGCTGCAGCGTGAGAACCGCAGATTGCGGGAGAAATACCAACCGGATGCCTTGTCCGGGCTCATGACACGGGACCCGGAGATGCTCCGCATCTGCCGCACCATAGAGAAGGTGGCCAGCAGCAATGCAACCGTCATGTTGCTGGGTGAAAGTGGTACGGGGAAAGAGGTTTTGGCGCGAGGGCTGCACCAATCGTCGCCACGTCGATCTGAAAAATTTGTGGCCATCAACTGCGCCGCCATTCCAGAAAACTTGCTGGAGAGTGAGCTTTTTGGTTTTGAAAAAGGCGCATTTACGGGCGCGGCAAAAACCACCATTGGAAAAATTGAAACCGCGAATGGCGGCACGCTGATGCTGGATGAAATAGGGGACTTGCCGTTTCAACTGCAAGCCAAACTACTCCGATTCCTGCAGGAAAGAACGATCGAGCGCGTAGGGGGGAGACAAGAAATACCGGTCGATGTCCGCATCGTTTGTGCCACCCATCAGGATCTGGATGGCCTGAGTAAACAAGGCCGGTTTCGCGAAGACTTGTACTACCGCTTGGCGGAAATTGTCATCAACATTCCACCACTGCGTGCCCGCGTGGGCGATGCGGCATTGCTGGCACATGCGTTCACCAGGCGGTTTTCTCAGGAGCAAAACCGGTCCGCCATGTCACTGAGCGATGAAGCCGTGAAAGCCGTGGAAGGCCATGCGTGGCCAGGCAATATCCGCGAGCTGGAGAACCGCATCCGACGCGCCACCATCATGGCCGATGGCCATCAAATCACCACGAGCGACGTTGGTCTGATAGACGAAGCGCCAGACGCATTGAGCCATTCGCTGGACCTGCGCACGGTCCGCGACAACGCGGAAAGGCAAGCCATCATTTCCGCCCTTGGTCGCGTCAACGGCAATCTGGTCAAGGCGGCCGAATTGCTGGGCGTGAGTCGGCCTACGCTTTACGACCTGATGCACCGACTGGGTTTGAAATAGCACGAATGACCGCCAATGGAGACCACTGGATAAAACATGAACTTCAACTACACAAAAAAGTGCTTGGCACACGTCGGGATTTCAATAGCCGTTTTGTTGGCCGGGTGCGGAGAAGACCCGCAGGCTTTGCTGGCCTCGGCAAAAGACTATCTGGCAAAGAACGACACCAAAGCCGCCATCATTCAGATCAAAAATGTGTTGCAGAGCGACCCAAACTCATCTGAAGCACGTTTTATGTTGGGCAGTGCGCTCATGGACAGTGGCAACCCCGCAGGCGCTGAAGTAGAGCTGCGAAAGGCACTGGACCTGAAGCACCCACAAGAACTGGTGGTGCCTTTGCTGGCGAAGTCTCTTTTGGAACAGGGGCAAACCAAGGCGCTGATCAGTGAACTGGCAAACACCGAGCTGAGTGAACCCGCATCCACCGCCAGCCTGCAGATGACCCTCGCATCGGCCTATGCCACGCAAGGCAATATGGATCTATCGCAAACATCGTTAGACCGGGCTCTGGCAGCCGACCCTAACCATATTCCAGCCCTGGTTGCGCAGGCCAAACAGAAGGCAGAACTACGTGACCACGATGGGGCGATGGCGATGGTTGATGCCATTCTTGTTAAAGCCCCGGACAGCCATGAGGCCTGGAAGCTCAAAGGTGATCTCTCTTTGTACGCAAAGGGCAGCGCGGAAGATGCCTTGCTCGCCTACCGAAAAGCGGTTCAAATCAAACCGGACTTTCTTGCAGCCCAGGCGGCTGTCGCCACCCTGCTGATGCAGCAAGGCAATCTGCCGGACGCCACCCTCCAGATCGAGGGCATGCAGAAATATGCAGCGAACCACCCGAGAACCCAGTTTCTGCAGGCGCAATTGGCGTTTCAGAAAAAAGACTTCAAGCTTGCCAGGGACCTTGTTCAGCAGGTATTAAAGGCCACCCCGTCCAACATTCAGGGCTTGCAGTTAGCTGGAGCTGTTGAGCTGCAATTCAACGCCTGGCCCCAGGCGCAGGCTTATCTGGCCAAAGCGCTTGAGACCGCACCGCAACTCACACTGGCTCGCCGCTTATTGGTGGTCGCCTACCTCCGAGGTGGACAGCCCGCAAAGGCCATGGAGACATTGCTACCTGGATTGGAACGGGCCAAGGTCGACCCCGGACTGCTGTCGGTCGCGGGCGAGGTGTATCTGCAAAACGGGGATCTCAAGAAGGCCGAAGACTACTTTAAAAAGGCCAGTCTGCAGGCCCCCAAAGACGGCAAGAAGAAGACTGCCCTGGCGCTGGTTCACTTGATGAGTGGCCCGGTGGATGCCGCCTTTGAAGAACTGCAAAACATCGCTGTTTCAGACACCGGTATCAGCGCAGACCTGGCCTTGATCAACGCGCACCTGAGACGCGAGGAATTTGACCGGGCGTTGACCGCCATAGACCACCTTGAGAAAAAGCGGCCCACTGAACCACTGGCCTCCCAGCTGCGGGCCAGAGTCCTGTTTGCCAAGAAAGATACCGTCGGCGCGCGAAAGAGCCTGTTGCGTGCGCTGGAAATTGACCCCGCATATTTCCCTGCAGCGGCCACTCTGGCGGGTCTGGATCTGCAAGACAAGAAGCCCGAGGTGGCCAAGAGCCGCTTTGATGCAGTGCTGTCCAAGGACCCCAAGAATATTCAAGCTTTACTGGCATTGGCTGAACTCGCGGCGCGCTCAGGGGCCAGCAATGCGGAAGTCGCCAAACTCATGGCCAATGCGATCGCCGCCAACCCCACAGACGCTTCAACCCGGTTGCTGCTCATCGACTTTTACTTACGCAACAAGGATGTCAAGAGCGCCTCATCAGCCGCCCAGGAGGCCGCAGCCGTGTTGCCTGACAGCGCACGGATATTGAATGCTTTGGGCCGCACGCAACAGGCGTCTGGCGATTACAACCAGGCAGCCGCAACCTTCACCAAGCTGGCGGCCATGCAACCACTGTCGCCCCTGCCGCTTTTGCACCTGACCGATGCCCATATGGCCGATGGCAACAAGTCCGGCGCCACTGCCAGCCTGCGAAAAGCGCTGGCCATCAAGCCGGACCTTCTGGAAGCACAACGCGCGCTCATTGCGCTGGACTTGACGGAGTCCCGGTATGACGACGCACTCGCCACCGCGCGCACGGTACAAAAACAAAGACCCAAAGATGCGGCGGGGCATGTTTTGGAAGGGGACATCAAGCTTTCACAAAACAACATGGAAGGCGCCATCACCGCCTACCGCGAGGGGCTCAAACAGGTGAAGTCGTCAGAACTGGCGCTGAAATTGCACTCGGTGTTGCTGACAACGGGCAAGGTGACGGATGCGGAGCGGCTGGCAACGAATTGGCAAACGGAGAATCCCAAAGACGCAGCCTTCCTTTTCTACCTTGGCGACATTGCACTGGCGCGCAACGACTACCGTGGCGCAGAAAGATACTACGCAGCCGTCGTCAAGCTTCAATCCAATAGCGCAGTCGCCTACAACAACCTGGCATGGGTCAGCTCGAAACTCAACAAGGAAGGCGCTATCGGGTACGCGGAACGGGCCAATTCCCTGGCACCCAATCAACCCGCGTTCATGGACACACTGGCCTTGCTCCTCTCCGAAAAAGGGGAACATGCCAAGGCGTTGGAGCTGCAAAAAAAGGCCCTCTCATTGCAACCAGCCAACCCCCAATTCAAACTCAATCTGGCAAAAATTTACCTTCGAAATGGGAATAAGGACCTTGCCAACAAGGAATTGAATGAACTCACCAAGTTGGGCGAAAAATTCCCGGCACAGGCCGAGGTTGCGGCCCTCCTGAAAGGTGGCTAGCCATGTCGGAATTACTTACAGCATTTCAGAACGGTGTAAACCGATGACCGCAATTCCAATAAGAATCAAACACTTATCTCACACGGCACGGAACGTGCGTCCAATGCAGCGCAGACGAGCATGAATCAGCGAGGTTACGTATATGAGCGATATTGACAAGCAATCAAAGACAGGTCACGGTGCACCAGACACGTCCAAAGCGATGGACCAACAGGTCAAATCTCCATCCCGACGCCGCTGGGTCAAGTTGGGAACTGCGGCCATTCCCGCTGTTGCAACCTTGGCCAGTCGGCCTGCACTGGCTTGGCATTGCAAGACGCCCTCCGCATGGGGTTCTGAAATCATCAACCCCAACACCAGCTTAAGGACCAATGGCGCACACCAGTCGTACCCGGATGAGACCTGGTACATCTCAAACTGGGCTGACAACACAGCACGTAGCGGAGTGTCATGGTTGACGATCAAGCCCTGGAGCCGGTTTTTCACGCTCTACCCGGCGATACAAACCGCCGCGTCAAACAACTCCAACAATGTGACGATTGCCATGCTGGGAAGCATTGGCATCCATGTCGCAGGTGCAACCTCGACCGCAAAAGTACGGGTCGTACTGGGTACGGGCGCGGGTGCAGGCACCCCATTTCAAAAGGCGGTTATCACTGCACAACTGAATTTCAAAGCCGTATCGGGATACGCACAAAACGAAATGGAGAGCTGCCTGGCATTTGAGAACCTCAACACCATGGCGGCGGGAAGCTACAGCCCCCCCGGTCTGGGCGTGAACTGGTACCAATCCGAAATCATTCAATACCTGCGCGAGAACTACTTTGCGCTTTGACGGCCTCTGAAAATGGGCAATCACTGAATTAGAAACACCATGGTGTGGTCGCTCCTTGCTCCCGGAAAACTCTGCTTTCGAAGCTGGGATGAAGAGGGCTTGGCGGTCGTTTACAACACCGCGTCCGGCGACACGCATTTGATTGAATCACCTGGAATGGAAATACTGCAGCTGCTTCAGTCATCCCCCGATTGCGTGGACGGTTTGACGCATACGCTGCAAGCCATGCTACCTGTCGGTGAGCCCTGCTTTTCTGCGCCGTACGTCAGCGAGACATTGCAACAGCTCATGGCGATCGGTCTTGTCAGCGATACGGTCCCTTGAAAATATCCGACCTCTCCACGCCAGAATTGTCACGCTCTTTGCACCGTGGCGACCTGTGCCTGCGCTTGGGCCCCCTGGTTGCAAGAATGAAAACGGATGTGCCGTCTCTGGTCCAGGACATCGCGTTGATGTACGCAGATTTCTCCGTGTGTGAGGAGGGTGGTTTTTCCGATTTCCACGTCGAAGTGGCCTATGAAACAGGCATGCGTCGATGGGCCAAACCGCTGGTTCGGTTCTTTTTTGACGGGCAACCCTCCTTCGTCCCCCTGCCAGCGATTCAGGCCTTGGCCATGCTGGAGTGGGGGATGAACTGGTGTGTCGCGGCACATTGCCACCAGTACCTGATCATTCACGCCGCGGTGCTGGAACGG
>CAJASG010000054.1 GCA_903944555.1 uncultured beta proteobacterium | reverse complement strand
GGTGGATGCACCCGCATCCAGTGCACCCCGGAAGATGTAGGGGAAGCATAGGACGTTGTTGACCTGATTGGGATAGTCCGAGCGACCGGTCGCGATGATGGCGTCGTCACGAACCGCTTTGACTTCTTCCGGCAGGATTTCCGGTGTCGGGTTGGCTAGGGCAAACACCAAAGGCCGGGCGGCCATAGACAAGACCATGTCGGCCTTGAGCACGCCGCCGGCCGACAGCCCCAGAAAAACGTCTGCATCCTTGATGATTTCGCGCAGCGTGCGTGCATCGGTCTTCTGCGCAAAAAATGCCTTGTCCGCATCCATCAACTCGGTGCGGCCCTCGTACACCACGCCTGCCAGGTCGGTGACAAAAATGTTTTCCCGCGGAATGCCCAGCTTGACCAACAGCCCCAAGCAGGCCAAGGCGGCAGCCCCAGCACCAGAGGTCACCAGTTTGATTTGGGTTGGGTCTTTGCCCGCTACCTTCAGGCCGTTCATGATGGCGGCGCCCACGCAAATGGCGGTCCCGTGCTGGTCGTCATGGAACACCGGGATCTTCATGCGTTCGCGCAGCTTGCGCTCCACATAAAAGCAGTCGGGCGCCTTGATGTCTTCCAGGTTGATGCCGCCAAAGGTCGGCTCCAGCGAGGCGATGATGTCGATCAATTTGTCCAGGTCGTGCTTCTCGTTGATCTCCAGGTCAAACACGTCAATGCCGGCGAACTTCTTGAAGAGAACGCCCTTGCCTTCCATCACCGGCTTGGCGGCCAGCGGGCCAATGTCGCCCAAGCCCAGCACAGCAGTACCGTTGGTAATGACCGCGACCAAGTTGCCACGGCTGGTGTACTTGAATGCGTTGTTGGGGTCCTTGACGATTTCCTCGCAGGGAGCCGCAACTCCGGGGGAGTAGGCCAGCGCCAGATCATGCTGGTTGACCAGCTGCTTGGTGGCAGCAATGGCGATTTTCCCGGGGGTGGGAAACTCATGGTATTCCAGTGCGGCACGGCGCAGAACGGCGGCCTTGTCGATCGCAACGGGTGCAGCAGTGGAGGGGGATTTTGGAGTCTGATCGGGCATCGTGCGTCCTCGGTGGCGAGGGCCTGTGCGAAGATGCCGGGCCCCGCTCTGATTGGGGTTTTGCATTGTAGACCTCGTCCGCGCCCACTCCCCCATGCAAACGCTTCTAACTTAATGCGAATTAGTCATACCCTTATTCACAGGCTTGTGGCTCGGGCTTGCTCCATGCGGCGCGTCGTTTGTGTACCCGTCAACACAAATCCGCGCTGCACGCCCTGCGGGTCCAGGAAGCGCCACAGCCCGTGGCTTGCCTCGTCATCGGCGACCCAGGAGCCGGCCTGTGCCGGGTGCGCGGCGGCCACCACGATGGGTAGCGCCGGGGTTTTGATCGCCACTGGCATTAGCGGAAACACCAGCGGCGTCGGGGTGCCCGCCAGCGTGGCGGCCAGTGCTTTGGCGGCTTGCATGATGGGCATCACATACGGAAGGGTGCGCTGCCCGGCGGACGCGTACTGCGCGCCATCGCCCAGCGCATAGACCTGGGGGGCCGAGGTTTGCAGATATGCATCCACCACGATGCCGCGCTCGCAGGCCAGGCCGGCGGCACTGGCCAATGCGGTGTCGGCGCGCAACCCAATGGCGCTGAGCACCGCATCGGCGGGCAGCGTCTGTCCATTGGATAGCTGCACAGTGAGCGCGGGCAGGTCCGTGTCGGCGGTGTCGGCGGGCTCGCGGGTGTCGACCGCCTGCACCGTAGCACCAAAGTGCCAGACCACGCCCAGCGTGCCCAGCGCCTCCTGCAGTTGCAGCCCGGCGGGCTCGGGCAGCAGGGCGGCCAGCGGCCGGGTGGACGGGTCCACCACCTGCACGCGGTGCCCGGCCTGCGCCAGGTCGTTGGCAAATTCGCAGCCGATCAGGCCGGCGCCCATGATGACGATGTTTTTGCTCTGAAATTGATAGCTGTCTGCGCACGTTCCACGGGGGCTCAGGCCATAAAAGAAGCTAAAAAAGTCGTCCAGTGAGTTGACCGATTGCACGCGACCGCTCGCGTTGCCTTGCACCGGCACCCGGATCGGCTGCGCGCCGGTGGCCAGCACCAGGCGGCTGTAGGCCAGGGTCTGCGCCGTGTCGCCCTGCGTGGTGTGCACGCTGCTGCTTGCCACGTCGATGCCATCCACCTGGGTGTGCGCCAGCAGGGTCACCTGCAGGGTGTCCGCCATTTTGGCCGCCGGGGTGCTGACCAGCTGTTCGGGGGTGCGCTTTTGCGCGAAGGCGTTGGACAGCGAGGGTTTGGCGTAAAAATCGCCGCTGTCACGGGTGATCACCACCACCGGCGTGGTGGTGTCGAGCTTGCGGAACTCGCGCACCGTGGTCCAGCCTGCCAAACCCGCGCCGATGATGATGAGGGGGGCCATATTTAGATTTCCACCGCTTCGAAGTCGGCCTTGGCCACACCACAGTCCGGGCAGGCCCAAGACTCGGGCACGTCGGCCCAACGGGTGCCGGGGGCGATGCCGTCTTCCGGGCGGCCCGCGGTTTCGTCGTAGATGAAGCCGCAAACAATACAAATATAGGTTTTCATGGGGATCTTTCGGTAAAGTAAAAATTAATGATCAAAACGGGCTCTAGCCCTTATGGAGTATGCGCAAGCAGCTATGAAATAGATAGCAATTTAAGCGCACTTCAGGCGCTGAGCTTGGCCAGTTGCGCCTTGTAGTGGTTGGCATGTCGCTCTTCCACCTTGGCCAGTGCGGCAAAGCGTTTTTGCGCTTTCTCCAGCGTGGCCCGGAAGGCAGCGGCGTGCACCTTGCTCTCTTCAATCTGTTCGTCCATCTCGGCCACGGCAGCGGCCTGGCCCTCGGCTTCGGCCGTCTGGCGAAAGCCGGGGTACATCTCGGT
Organism: uncultured beta proteobacterium; assembly: GCA_903944555.1. GTDB lineage: Bacteria > Pseudomonadota > Gammaproteobacteria > Burkholderiales > Burkholderiaceae_C > Allorhodoferax. Next base: position 46 of record CAJASG010000054.1, on the reverse strand, counting down.
GTACTCGTAGGTCTCACCGTCAATGGCGATTTGCAGCGCCTTGGCC
>CAJASG010000053.1 GCA_903944555.1 uncultured beta proteobacterium | reverse complement strand
CGGCGCCGATGCTGCAACCTCTGGGCGTGTGGCGCGTGACGCGGTTGCTATCACGGGCGTCGCCTCCAATGGTGCGACAGGCACAGCCAGCGTGGGCACGATGGACTTTTCCACGGCCATCACGGCCGGCGCCGGAGTGGGCGGAGTGGGCGGAGGCGAAGGAGGCGGTGGTGCCGCCACGCTCTCCGGCACACGGCCGGTAACAGGCGCAACCACAGCCATTGCAGCGTTTCCAGATGGCGCATCGTTCGCGGCTTTTGGCTCGGCCTTGGCCACGGGTGTCGGCTCGCGATCTGCCGACGGCTCAACCCATGCAGGTGCCGTTGCGGATGCCAATGCAGGGGCCGGTGCCGGTTCCAGCACCACGCGCAGTTCCTCTGCCTCGAAGCGTCTTTCTCGCCACGGAAAGTCCAAGCCCGGAAGCCCCAAACCCTGGCTGCCGAAGCTCAGGCTGACCAACAGCGCGTGAACCAGCACGGACAGCACCCATGCGATCCGCATGGGCCTGCGGTCAGGCTGAAAGTCGGGGTGAGGTTTCAGAGCGATGTGCCCATCAATGGTGGTGGCCGTGCTCTCCGTGCACGTGCTTGTGGGCAATTTCTTCTGCGGACGCTGCACGCACCGACAGCACCTTGACGGTAAAGCGCAGTTCCTTGCCAGCCAGCGGGTGGTTGCCATCCAGGTGCACGACGGGGCCTTTGATCTTCAGCACGTTGAAGACGATGTCCTGACCGTCGTCGCCACGGCCCTGGAGTTGACCGCCGACTTTCACGCCCGGGGGGAAGTCCTTCTTGTCAATCGTAGTCACCAGCGCCTCGTCGCGTTCGCCGAACGAATCCGCGGCGGCAAGCGTCAGCGTGACCTGGTAACCGGCTTCCTGGCCTTGCAGCGCTTCTTCCACCTTGGGGAAGATGTTGTCATAGCCACCGTGCAGGTAGACCATGGGCTCGCTGCCGGTGTCGAGCGGCTTGCCGGTGGCGTCAGTCACTTTGAAGTTCAGGGTTACGGCGGTGTCTTTGTCGATTTTCATGGGATGACGGGATGAAAAGTGTGAATCGGGAATGGGTGGCTATTCTCGCCGTAGTTCAGTCCCGCTGGGGCGCGATGGACTCGGCGTAATCGTACAGGGCGCCCAAAATCGCCTCACCGCGCTCGTCGGCCGACTCGGACAGCTGGTCAATCGCGTCAAACAACTGCTCTATGGTGCGGGCGTCCCCCGCACCATCAAACAGGCGATCGGCCCGGTGCGCCTCCCAGCGCGTGGCCTCGTCGTCGGTCAAACCATCGGGGAAGTTACGTGCGCGGTAGCGGAACAGCAACTCCGGCAGACGCGCGTCTTCAAACGCCGGGTGGGCGCTGGCCAGTTGCTCGGGCGTCATGCTGCGCAGGTCGTTCAAGCGGCGCCGGTCACTGTTGCTGACAAAGCCGCCATACAGGTCTTCGTCCACATCGGGTCTTTCCAGCTGCGGGCGCTCAAACACTGCGGGCCAGATGGCACTCATGTCCGGCAGGGCCTGTGCGTACTCTGCATGCTGCAACTGGGCCTGCACATCCACACCCCAGCGCTGGGCCATGGCCGGTGACAGCACCTTCAGATTGGCCATCACCATTGGCGATTTGTTCAGGTGGATGGACTTGACCGGCAGCCGCTGCACCCCCTCGGGCAGATCCTCGGTCTTGCTGAACAGCCGCAGGCGCATGTCGGCGGCATTCAGCGACGCCAGTTCCCGCGGATCAAACGCCAGATCCCAGGCGATCAGCTCGTTCTTGTTGTTGGGGTGCATGGCCAGCGGCCACATCAGGGCCAGGCAGCCACGTGTGGCCGGGAACATGCCCGACACATGCCAAAAGGGCCGCGCTTGGCGGGGCGCCACGGGCAAGCCCAGCTCGTGCGCTACACCGTCTTTTTTATGCAGCCCCAGGCAAAAGTCAAATAAACGGGGTTGGGCGGTCTTGATCAGCCGGGCCAGTGCGATGGTGGCGCGCACGTCACTCAACGCATCGTGAGCGGCTTCGTGCACCAGACCATTCGCGGCGGTCAAGTCAGTGAGCTTGAAACTGGCGCCGCCCTCGGCCTTGATCGGCCACTGGATGCCGTCGGGCCGAAGCGCATAGGCGGTGCGCACCACGTCCAGCAGGTCCCAGCGGCCGCATTCGTTTTGCCAT
>CAJASG010000052.1 GCA_903944555.1 uncultured beta proteobacterium | reverse complement strand
TTTGCTGGACATCATGATGCCCGATATGGATGGCTACGAGGTGTGCCGGCGCCTGAAGGCCGATCCGTTTTCAAACCACATCCCCATCATTTTCCTGACCAGTAAAAACGATGTGGAAAGTGAGCAAATTGGAATGGACTTGGGCGCGGTGGATTACGTATCACGCCCCATCAGCCCCCCTGTTTTATTGTCCCGCGTGAAGGCGCATTTGGTGGACGCTGCCAACGCCAGAACCTTGCGGGTGAACAACGAGTATTTGGCCTTTGAGGTGTCCAAGCGCACGCAACAGCTAGTGGCGCTGCAGGATGTCACGATTCTTGCCATGGCCTCGTTGGCAGAAACACGCGACTCGGACACGGGCAACCATTTGCGGCGTACCCAGCACTACATGCGCTTACTTGGGAATCAGCTGAAAACCCACCCACGTTTTTCGAACTTTTTGAGCGGTGACATGGTGAGCACGCTCTTTAAATGCGCGCCCTTGCATGACATCGGAAAAGTTGGCATTCCAGACCGGATTTTGCTCAAACCCGGTCGGTTTGAGCAGGAGGAGTTTGCGATCATGCAGACCCACCCGGCACTCGGCTATGAAGCCCTCGTGAACGCCCAGAAGACGACAGGCGGGCATATCGACTTCCTGGTGATCGCGGAAGAGATCGTGTACTCCCATCACGAAAAGTGGGACGGTACTGGCTACCCCCAGGGACTGCTTGGGGATGCAATCCCTATTTCCGCACGGCTGATGGCGCTTGTGGATGTCTACGATGCACTGATTAGTAAGCGGGTCTATAAGCTGGGTATGTCCCATGCCCAGGCAACGGGCATCATCGTCGAAGGACGGGGGCGGCATTTTGACCCCGATGTGGTGGATGCGTTTTTGGCACTCGACGTCGAGTTTCAGGCCATTGCGATTCAGTTTGCGGATGTCGATAGCGATCTGCAAAAAAAAGCCGACTACCTTGAAAAGGCCCTGTAGCGGAGCGTACCTATGCACTACCAAGACTGTTCTGCGCATGAACAAAAAGCATTGTTGGAGGCGTTTGACCAGCATTCGCTGGTGTCCATCACGGATTTGGCCGGAACCATCATCTATGTCAACGATCAGTTCTGCCGTGTGAGCGGCTACGCCCGGGATGAGTTGATTGGAAGCAAGCACAGTATCGTGAATTCGCGGGCGCAACCGGCTGCATTCTGGGTAGAAGTTTGGCGTATTATTTCTGCAGGTCATGTGTGGATTGGGGTGATATGCAATCGCTCCAAGTCTGGCGCTTTGTATTGGGTGCAGACGCAGATTTCACCGATCCTGGACCCCAACGGGAGGGTGGAAAAATACCTGTCTGTGCGCACCGACGTCACTGCGCATATGCGTGACCGGGACGCGCTGGTGCAAGCGAAAGCCTTGGAAGAGGCGACACATCGTTTGCATGAGCGCGAGTTGTATCTGCGCGCCACCTTGGACAACCTGCCTTTTCAATTCTGGCTCAAGGATGCCGAGGGATGCTACTTGGCGGTGAACCAGGTGTTCGCGAACGATTGTGGGCACGCTTCACCCCGAACGGTGGTGGGGCTGACCGACTTCGATCTGTGGTCGCACGGCAAGGCACTCGCGTTTCGCGCCATTGACCGCCGCGTCATTGAAGGCAAGAGCGAAGAAACCCGAGTCGAGCAGCAAAGCGCAGCTGGGGATGCCCGCTGGATTGAGGTCTTCGTCAAGCCGCTGCTGTCCGGCAGTGGGGTGGTGGTCGGAACGGTGGGGTTTGCCCAGGACGTGACGGACCAGAAGCTGGCCAAGATGCAGTTGCAGGAACGGACGGAGCAACTCGACGCCATTTTCGATCTGAGTCCGGATGGCTTTGCCTCGTTTGATGCATCACACTGTGTCAAATATGTCAGCCCTGCCTTCACCCGCATGACTGGAATTGATGCAGCGCAGTTGCTTGGCCTGGATGAGCGGGACTTCTCACGCGTGCTCTCCAGCCGCTGCGCAGTGGCTGGCCCGTTTCGGGGCGTGCAGGTATTGCGTGACGGCATGCTGGGGAAAGAGCCGGAGCGAAAAGAGTTTTTTGAACTGTGGTTAGGCGGAAAACGCGTGATTGAGGTCGGTCTGCGTTTAAGTGAAGGTTCCGCCGTGTCGCAAATTTTGTACTTTCGTGATGTAACCCACGAGACCGAAGTAGACCAGTTGAAGAGCGAATTCCTGTCCACTGCGGCACACGAGTTGCGCACACCCATGACCAGCATCTTGGGCTTTTCCGAGGTGTTGTTGACCGAGCGGCTGGATGACATTGCCCGCAAGGAGTTGCACGAAATCATTTACCGACAATCAGAGTTGATGGCCAACGTGCTCAATGAGTTGTTGGACCTGGCAAGAATCGAGGCCCGTCAGGGCAAGGATTTTGTTTTTGTGCAGACACCAACGCATGCGCTGATCAACGCGGTTGTCACCGGATTTAAGCTGCCGGTTGGGCGTGCGGCCCCAGTGCTCGTCATGCCCTCGACTTCCCCAACCATTTTTGCGGACCCACAGAAAGCGCAGCAAGTTATTTTGAATGTACTGTCCAATGCCTACAAGTACTCTCCCGATGGCGGGCAGGTGCAAATCGAGGTGCTGGAGCCGCAGAGGGAGGCGCTTGCGCCGAGCCTGGTCGGAATACGTATTTCAGATCAGGGTATCGGCATGACCGAAGTGCAGCTCGGGCGTGTGTTCGAACGCTTCTACCGGGCCGATACATCTGGAAAGATATTGGGCACCGGTCTGGGTATGAGCATCGTGCATGAAATTGTTACGCTGCATGGCGGTAAAGTGGAACTGATAAGTGCGCCTGGTCAGGGCACTACAGTCACACTATGGATGCCGACGACCGAACGTAATGATCAACAGGGAAACACCACATGGAATATGACGATAACAGCTGCGTAAAGCGCCCTTTGGGTTGGTTGGCTTGGTTGCTGCGGCCACCGGTTGCACTGCGCCGCTCATGAAATTGGATGGCGAAACGTTTAATTGTCCGCCTTGAATTGGCATAGAAAGTAGAGCATCCATGATGAAGATAAAGAACTTATTGATCAGCGCCTTGACCCTTGTGGTCACTGGCTTGACGACCCCTCAACTGCTTGCAGCAGAAAATTGGTCATTTGGCGTGCTGTCACAACGCAGCCCCGTGCTTACCGCTCAGTATTGGAATCCAATTTTGGACTACGTCGAGCGAAAAACGGGGGTCAAACTGGTGCTCAAAGTGGCCCGCACCGCACCCGAGTCCAACGAGGCCACGGAGATGGGCCTCTTCGACTTTGTTTATTCGAACACCATCTTTTTGCCCAAAATGGCGCAGGCCAATTACCAGGTCATCTTGCGCCCACGCGATGAAGCGATCACCGGCCAGATTGTTACCTTGACAGATTCTTCCATTCAGACGCTAAAGGAGCTGGATGGCAAAGAGGTTGGATTCCCCTCGCTGGCCGCCTTTGTGGGCTATGCCGTGCCCATGGATCAAATACTGCGACAAAACATACAGGTCATTCCGGTTTTTGGTGGCAATCAGGAAGGGATCATCGCCCAGCTCAAGGCCGGCAAAGTGGTGGCGGCCGGCGTCAACAACCAGGTCATGAAAGCCTATGCCCAGCGTGAAGGCATGAGCTACCGCGTGCTATGGGAGTCCCACGGCTTCAACAACTTGCCTATTTCCGTGCACCCTCGGGTACCCAAAAAACTTGCCGACAGCATCAAAAATGCAATTGATGCAATGGACGGCGACCCAGAAGGCATCCAGATTCTGGAATCAACGGCGGCCCTCATCGGGCAAAAGCCCCCTTATGGCTTTCGTGCCGCCAGTGCGTCGGACTACGCGAGTTACGTTGATTTTTACCGACAAACCTTGGTGAAAGACATCAAATAGTTATGTCAAGTGCACGCGCACTGCTAGACTTTTGGGATCGACTGCCCTTTATCGCTCGGTTACTGAGCACCGCAGGCATCGCATTGATTATTTCCGGTATCGCCTTGCTGACGGTGACGGCGCGTCAGGATGCGGTCGAGACCCGCACTGACCTTCAAGCCAACTTGGCCGCAGAGCTCGATACCCTACCCACCCACCTGGCAGACTGGGTTGCGGTCGGTGATTTTGCGTCTTTGCAACAAACCCTGAACCGGTATGTGACACGCCCGCTCGTTGCTACAGTGGAGTTTCACGATGTTGGAGGCACAATTCTGCGCAGTAAAGTTAATGACACTGCAACGATCGCGCCTGCCTGGTTTATTTCAAGCTTTGATTTTTCCGAGATTTCGGGCAGCGCAGGGGTCGTGATCGGTGGGCGCAACTATGGCGAAGTGAGGCTGACCCTCAGCTCGCAACGCTTGGCCGATCGGTCATGGCAACACCTGAAACGCCAGATGATAATTTTGATGCTGGCCATTGCGCTGGACTTCTTTGGCATCTGGCTGGTGCTGCGCAAGAGCTTGGCACCCCTCACGCAACTTGAAATTGGTGCCAATGCCATGGCCAATGGCGTACTGAATAAGCAACTGATTCCACGGGGCAGCCCCGAGCTGCGTCATCTCGCGGAAACTTTCAACCGAATGGGGATGCGTTTGCAAGCCGCTCAGCGCGACCTCAAGCGCAGTGAACTCTTTGCGCGAACCATTATTGAAACCTCGCCCGTGGGCATCAAACTGATGGCTCGCGACGGCACGCTGATTACACTGAACCCGGCCTATCTTGCCTTGGTTGAAGCTGAATCCGCTGAAGAGGTTGTCGGTAAAAATGTCTATGACCTGATCGCACCCGGCCATCGGGCTGCCTTTATGGCTTTTCATAAACGTATTTGTGACGGTGAAACGGGAGACTTGATCTATGAAATTATCGGACTCAAGGGTCACCACAAATGGATGGAATCCCGTGCAACACCCTTTGTCAGTGAGGCCCATCCCGGGTTGAGCCATTTGTCATTCACCCAGGACATCACGGATCGCCTGGAGGCCGAACAGACCATGCAGAAAAAAACCAACTTGCTAGCAGACAGCGAGCAACGCTGGGAGCTTGCAGTGAGTGGTGCCAATGATGGCATTTGGGACTGGAATCCGCAGACCAACGAGGTGTATTTCTCAGAGCGCTGGAAGACCATGCTGGGGTACCGCTCTGACGAAATTGGTGCGAACCTTGACGAATGGACGAGCCGGGTGCATCCGGATGATCTGGAGGGTGCCCTGGCAGAGTTGCAACGCCACCTGCGCGGCGAGACGGCCTTTTACCAGTGCGAGCACCGCATGCGCTGCAAGGATGGACGTTTTATCTGGATTCTTGACCGTGGCCGTGCCCTGCTTGATGTGAACGGCAAGGTCGTTCGGATGTCCGGTTCGCACAGCGACGTAACAGAACGACGTGCGTCTGAAGAGCGCGAACGCGAGCATGCAGGGCAACTCAAGGCGATATTCGTGCTCAGCCCAGACGGATTCGTGTCCTTTGACGGCGACCGGTGTGTGAAATATGTCAATCCGGCGTTTACCCGCATGACTTCGCTTGAGGCCCGTGACATGGTGGGATTGAACGAAGCAGATTTTTCACAGCGGCTTTCTTTACTCTGCCTGCCTGAGGCCCCATTTCCTGGCCTTGCAGCGTTACAGGCCATGAATGTCGATGTGAGCGCGGGGCGACGGCAGGTGTTCGAATTGGACAATGCTAGTAAACGCGTGATTGAAGTAGGGCTGCGTGAAGCGCAGACCGGCAACGTGTCACAGGTTCTTTACCTGCGCGATATCACCCACGAGACTGAGGTGGACCGCATGAAGAGCGAATTTTTGTCCACGGCGGCACACGAGTTGCGTACGCCCATGGCCAGTATTTATGGGTTTGCCGAAGTGTTGCTCTCACAGGAGCTTGATGCAGCAAGTCAGCGCGAGTTTCTGACGATCATCCATAAGCAATCGGAACTGATGGCATCGATATTGAATGAGTTGCTCGATTTGGCCCGAATCGAAGCGCGCAAGGGCAAGGATTTTGTGTTTGAACCCACACCGGTGCAGGCGCTGGTGGACCAGGTAGTGCAGGGCTTTAAACCACCGGCAGGGCGCTCGGTACCAACGCTGGTGGCCACAGGGGCGCAG
>CAJASG010000051.1 GCA_903944555.1 uncultured beta proteobacterium | reverse complement strand
GAACATGGCCGCACAAAAGGTGCGCTCGGGTTGGGAAGACCTGGTGGTCGCCGGTGGCGTAGAGAGCATGAGCCGCGTGCCAATTGGCTCGGATGGTGGCGCCTGGGCCATGGACCCCGAAACCAACTCGAAAACCGTGTTCGTGCCACAGGGCATTGGCGCCGATTTGATCGCCACTTTGGAAGGTTTCACCCGTGCCGATGTGGATGCCTTTGCGCTGGAATCGCAAAAACGCGCCACCGCTGCGCAAGCCGCCGGTTACTTTGACCGCTCCATCGTTCCGGTGAAAGATAGCATTGGCCAAATCATTCTGGGCAAAGATGAGTTCATCAAACCCAACACGACGCTGGAAGGCTTGGGCACGCTGAAACCCGCATTTGAGCAAATGGGTGGCATGGGCTTCGACCAGGTGGCGCTGACCCGCTACCCGCAGGTCGAACGCATCCACCATGTGCACCACGCCGGCAACTCGTCGGGCATTGTGGACGGTGCGGCTGCGGTTCTGATTGGCAACGAAGCCGCTGCCAAGGCGCACAAGCTGACACCACGGGCACGCATTGTGGCCACCGCCCTTTCGGGTGCCGACCCAACCATCATGCTGACCGGCCCCATGCCTTCTGCCCGCAAGGCACTGGCCAAGGCGGGTTTGACGATTGACCAGATCGACCTGTTTGAGGTGAATGAGGCCTTCGCCGCCGTAGTGATGCGTTTCATGAAAGAGATGAAAGTGCCACACGACAAGGTCAACGTGAACGGTGGCGCCATCGCCATGGGTCACCCGCTGGGCGCTACCGGCGCCATGATTTTGGGCATCTTGATTGATGAACTGCACCGCCGCAAGTTGCGCTATGGCATGGCCACACTGTGTGTGGGTGGCGGCATGGGTATTGCCACCATTGTCGAAGCAATTTAAGCGAAAACGACCTCTAGCCCCCGTACATATTGCGCAAGCAGCTCCTTATTTCATAGCAAAAGTCACCATGAAAACCATTTTCTACACACTCTCGGACGGCATTGCCACCATCACATTTAACGAGCCCAATTCGCCCGTCAACACCATGTGCCTGCAGTGGCAAGAAGATCTGACCGCTGTTACCGAGCAGGTACTGAAAGACAAAGACGCCATCAAGGGGATCTTGCTCGCGTCTGCCAAATCCACCTTCTTTGCCGGGGCAGACCTCAAGGCCACCATGCGCCTCAAGGCCTCCGATGCGGGTGCGATCTTTGTCGAGATCGAGCGCCTGAAGAAGAACTTCCGCACCATCGAGACCCTGGGCAAGCCAGTGGTCAGCCTGCTCAACGGCACGGCGCTGGGTGGCGGCTGGGAAGTGGCACTGGTGGGCCACCACCGCATTGCCATTGACGACCGCAAAACCCAGTTCGGCCTGCCCGAAGTGACCCTGGGCCTGTTGCCCGGCGCCAGCGGCGTGACCAAGATGACCCGCCACCTGGGCCTCATGGCGGCCCAACCCTATTTGGTGGAAGGCAAGACCTTCTCGCCATCTGAAGCCAAAGCGCTGGGTCTGGTGCACGAGCTGGTCGCCCCCGGCGATACCGCCACAGCCGAGATGCGTGCCAAGGCTCTGGCCTGGATTGCCGCCAACCCCACCGCCCAGCACCCCTGGGAAGCCAAGGGCTACAAGGTGCCCGGCGGCCTGCCCTCCTCACCCGCGGTGGCCGGCATGCTGGTCGTGGCCCCGGCCATGATCAAGAAGCAAACCCGTGGCCTGTACCCCGCACCCGAGGCCATCATGGCCTGCATGGTCGAAGGCCTGCAGGTGGACCTGGACACCGCGCTGCGCATTGAAAGCCGCCATTTGGCAAAGCTCATGACCGGCGTCAACGCCAAGGCCATGATCAACACCTTCTTCTTCAACCTCAACGCCATCAAAGGCGGCCAGAGCCGCCCCGGCACGGCGCCACGCTTCAAACCCACCAAAGTGGGCTTGCTGGGCGCGGGCATGATGGGTGCAGGTATTGCCTACTCCCAAGCCAGCAAGGGCATTGCCACCGTGCTGAAAGATGTGAGCCAGGAAAAGGCCGACTTGGGCAAGAGCTACAGCGCCAAGATCACCCAGGGCCGGGTCGACAAGGGCCGCATGACGGCGGACGACCAGAAGAAAATTTTGGACCGCATCACCGCCACCGGCAACGTGGCCGACCTGAAAGACTGCGATCTGATCATTGAAGCCGTGTTTGAAAACCGCGAGCTCAAGGCACGGGTCACCAAAGAGTCCGAGCCACTATTGGCGACAGGCGGCTTCTTTGCCTCCAACACCTCCACCCTGCCGATCAGCGGTTTGGCCACGGCCAGCGCTGCGCCCGAGAAATTCATCGGCATCCACTTCTTCAGCCCGGTGGACAAGATGAAACTGGTGGAGATCATCCGCGGCAAACAAACCAACGACGAAACCGTGGCCCGTGCCTTTGACTATGTGCAGGCCATTGGCAAGATTCCAATTGTGGTTAACGACTCGCGCGGCTTCTTTACCAGCCGTGTGTTTGGCACCTTTGTCATGGAAGGCGCAGCCATGTTGGGCGAAGGCATTCCCGCCGCGGCCATCGAGAACGCAGGCATCCAGTGCGGCATGCCGGTGGGCCCCCTGGCCGTGCTGGACGAAACCGCTTTAACGCTGAGCTTGCACGTCATGGAGCAAACCCGTGCCGACTTTGAGGCCGAGGGCAAAACCTATGTCGCCACCCCAGGCGAGCTGTTGGTGGCGGATCTGGTGCGCAAACACAATCGCCCAGGCCGCGCAGGCGGTGGTGGCTTCTACGAATACCCCCCCGAGAAGGGTGCCAAGAAGTTCCTGTGGCCGCAGCTCAAAGGGCTGTTCGAGAAAGTCGATGCGCCATGGAACATCACCGACCTGAAAGACCGTTTGCTGTACCGCCAGGCGGTGGAGACCGCGCGTTGCCTGTCGGAGAATGTGCTGACCACCGTGCATGACGCCAACATCGGCTCCATCTTCGGCATTGGATTCCCGGCCTGGACCGGTGGCGCCATGCAGTTCATCTACGGTATGGGCATTGAAGCCTTTGAGAAACGTGCGGCAGAGTTGGCGCAAAAGTTTGGCCCCGGCTTTGTGCTGACCGAAGAGGTGAAGGCGGCCATTCGCAAATACCAGCCAACTTACTAATATGAACTGGGTCTATACGAGGCATTCAAAGTGCCCTGGTGTAGACCTCGCTTATTTTTAGGTAAACCGTTGATTTATATGCTTTTATTGCTTTGCAAACGGAATGCGCCTGACCGCTCGCAAATGTGAAACATAAACGTGAACTAACTTCATAAACTAGCGCCCTACCCTACGCCCCCGGAGAGCGCACATGACCAAGACCAAAAAGCTTCTACTGACCATGCTGGTTCTCAGCGCCGTGGTGGTCGCCACCGTCTTTATTTTCCAGAAGCAAGTTGCCACGCGCTTGATGCAGCAAATGGCGCACAAGAACGTGGGCCGTAACATCATCCCCACCCTGCCGGATGGTTTACATCTGGCACTGTGTGGCACGGGCTCCCCCTTCCCTGACCCAAGCCGCGCCGGACCATGCTCTGCCATCATTGCCGGTGACCGCCTATTTATTGTCGACACGGGCGAAGGCAGCGCTCGCAACTTGGGCTACATGGGCATCCCGGCCGCCAAGATCGAAGCCATCTTTCTAACCCACTTCCACTCGGACCATATCGACGGTCTGGGCCCTTTCATGTTGCAGCGCTGGGGTGTGGGCACCTTCCAGACGCCCACACCGGTGTATGGCCCCACTGGCGTTGACAAAGTGGTGGACGGTTTCCGGGCCGCCTACGTGCTGGACTTTGGCTACCGCGTGGCACACCATTCTGAAAAGATCATGCCCCCCGGGGGCAGCGGCGGCAAAGGCATGCCATTCGCGTTACCGCCAGCGGGCCAAGGTGACGACGTGGTGGTGCTGAACGACAAGGGCTTAAAGGTCACCGCGTTTCGCGTGGACCACGCCCCCATTGATCCTGCGGTGGGTTACCGTTTTGACTACAAAGGCCGCTCAGTGGTGATCTCCGGCGACACCAAGAAAACGCCCTCGGTACAAGCCGTTGCCAAAGGCGCTGACATTCTGGTGCACGAAGCCCTGCAACCCTCGCTGGTCAAAATTCTGGAGACCGAGTTTGCGGACCACAATTTGAACAACATGTCACAAGTCATGCGCGACATATTGAACTACCACACCACGCCGGAGGAAGCTGCCGCACAAGCGGCCGCTGCCGGTGCCAAACAACTGGTGCTGAACCATATCGTGCCGCCCATGCCCGTGCGCTTCGCCTACCCGGCTTTTTTGGGGGATGCGGCAAAGTTCTACGACCAGCCCATCACCGTGGGGGAGGACGGCATGCTGTTTAGCCTGCCCGCAAACTCTACATCCATTGACCACAAAAGGCTCTACTGACCATGCGCACACTTCAAGGTAAATCGGTCGTCATCACCGGGGCCGCCTCCGGCATTGGCGAGGCTTTGGCCCTCGGCATGGCGCAGCGCGGTGCGCGGTTGTTGTTGGCTGACATTGATGCCGCCGGACTGGACCGCGTGGTCACGGCCCTGAAACTGCAAGGCACCGAGTGCTTCGGCTGGGTCACCGATGCGGGCAACGAATCCGCCATCCATGGCTTGGCCGCTGAGGCAAAACGCCTTTACTTGGCTGTGGATATATTGATCAACAACGCAGGTGTAGCCTTGGTGTCACCGGTGGAAAAGTTGCAAACCGCCGATGCCCACTGGCTAATGAACATCAACTTCTGGGGGGTGGTGCATGGCTGCCAGGCCTTCCTGCCTCAACTACGCACGCGGCCCGACGCCTTGCTGGTGAATGTCTCCAGCATCTTTGCCATGGTGTCCATGCCGACCCAGAGCATTTACAACGCGTCCAAAGCGGCAGTGCGCGGCTTTAGCGATGCCTTGCGTGAGGAGTTGCGCGGCTCCAGCGTGGGTGTGTTGTGCGTGCACCCGGGCGGCATTCGCACCAACATTGCCAACCAGGCCCGCATCACTGATGTGGCCATGATGGCGGACTCGGAGCAACAAATGAAAGTTCATTTCAACAATATGGCCCGTACCAGCCCTGCACAGGCCGCGCAAACCATCATCAAAGCCATTGAATCTGGCAAGACCCGGGTGCTGATTGGCGCGGACGCGACGGTGCTGGACCTGATGTTTCGTCTGGTGCCCACGCGCGCCTCCGCGTGGCTCACTGCGATAAGCAACTACAGGCGCATCAAAGCTGCCAAACGTACTGATCAACCTGCCGCTAACTAACGCTTTACTTTTTGCATGACTACGCTACCCCTCATTGACAAAGCCCGCGTTCTGCGCACCCCCGAAGAACGCTTTGCCCGCCTGCCAGACTTCCCCTACACGCCCAAGTACATCGATCTGGATGGACTGCGCATCGCCTACATCGACGAAGGCCCCCGCGACGCCGCCCCCGTGCTGCTGATGCACGGCGAGCCGACCTGGTCCTACCTGTACAGAAAGATGATTCCGGGGCTGCTGGCGGCCGGGCACCGCGTGATTGCGCCTGATCTGGTGGGCTTTGGCCGCTCCGACAAACCCGCCCAAAAATCAGACTACTCGTACCACAACCATGTGCATTGGATGGCCGCATGGATGGAAAAAATCAACCTGCAACACGCCACCCTGTTTTGCCAGGACTGGGGCTCACTCATCGGGCTGCGCCTGGTCACTCACAGCCCAGAGCGCTTTGACCGGGTGGTGCTGGCCAATGGTGGACTGCCAACGGGCACCCAGAGCGAAACACCCCGCGCCTTCAAGCTGTGGCGTGCCTTTGCCCGCTTCAGCCCGTGGTTCCCAATTGGGCGCATTGTCAATTCGGGTTGCGCACAAAAGTTGACACCCCGGGAAGTTGCGGCCTACGACGCGCCCTTTCCATCCACTAAATATGAGATGGGCGCCCGGCTCTTCCCAGGCTTTGTTCCCACCACGCCCGCAGACCCGGAGCGTGCCCGCAACGAGCAGGCCTGGGAGGTTCTGAAACAATGGAACAAGCCATTTCTTACCCTGTTCAGCAGCCGTGATCCGGTCACGCGTGGCGGTGACAAGATTTTTCTGAAGCTGGTGCCCGGTGCAGCCAATCAGCCGCACACGTTGATCCGCGGCGCGGGGCATTTCTTGCAGGAAGACAAGGGCCCCGAGCTGGCTCAAAAAGTCGCCGAGTTCATTGCCGCGACACCTGTGTCAGCCGCAAGACCAACCTGATTTCTATTTCACACAACACCCACATTTCAAACGACAGGACTCCGCCATGATGACTTTTCTTAAAGCCGGTTGTATCGCGATTTATTTGCTAGCAGTGACCAGCCTGTTTGTAGCCCTGCCCTGGGGCACCGGTCCGGTGCTGCAGTTCGTGAGCGTGGCACTGATTGCCGTTCATGCGCTGGAGGCCGTTTTTGTTTTTAAATTCATCAAGACCTACAAAGGGTCTCTATTGACCAGTCTGATTCTGTCACTTTTGTTTGGCTTGCTGCATTGGATGCCTCTGGCCAAAGCCAGCAAAAAAACAGCAACCTAAGCCATGACAAAGCACCCGCACCACAGCCGCTACCGAAGGCTTGCAATTGGCTTGGCACTGTATCTCAGTGCCGTGGCCATTGGTTTGGGGTCCGCATGGTGGGTTCTGCGCAAGGTCACTTGGTCGGGCACCGTGGTTCAAGTAGGCGCCTGGACCGGCAGCACGCTAACCGGTAGTCCGGACGCCGACATGTACACCCGCGCAAAAGTGGCGCTGGAGGGTCTGTTGGCGCTGGGTCGGAACGAGACCATGTACTACCGCGCCAATACCGATGACTCAGGCCGACCATTGCGCTCCCACTGCAGCTACCGCATTGAAGGATCACCACCCAGTGCGCGCTGGTGGAGCATCACCGCCTATGCGGACGACTTCTTTCTGTTTGATGCACCCAACCAGCATTACAGCTTGAACGGGACTACCGCAAAACTCAATGCCGCAGGGCATTTCGTCCTGAGCACTGGCCCCACCGAACAGCCAGGAATCCATTGGTTGCCCACGCCCGGCGACCGCGGCTTGGTGCTGACACTGCGGCTGTATAACCCAACGCCCGATATTCAGGCCGCACCGTCCAAATTACAGCCACCGTCCATCAGCCCGATTGGAGCCTGCAAATGAAGAACCTCACCGCCCAGCAGCGACTCTGGTTCTACCGCACACTCACATTGAGTGTGACGGCCATCATTGCCCACTTTGCATTGGTATGGGCCATGCCAAGACTGATCATGCGCCATGTGATGAGCGGTCCCCAAGCAGTCGAGATGAACATGCTCAACAACGCAGCCTTTCCTCCCCCAGTGGACGCATCGTCCCGCCGGGTTGTCATGCCCAGCCCCGACATGCTGTATTCCGTGTGCGTGTTTGACGTGTCCAAAGGCCCTGTTCGCGTTACAGCCCGTCCGGGTCTTAAAACCTACTGGTCCATCGCACTGTATGGCGCCAACAGCGACAACTTCTTTGTCGTCAATGACCGCGAAGTGGGTGATGCTGCTGTGGACCTGTGGCTGGTATCCGAAGGCCCCAATGCGGCCGATCCAACGGTACCCAATGGAGCCAAAGTGGTGGTGACACCTTCTGAAAAAGGCTTTCTTTTGATGCGGGTTTTGACCGGCAACTACGAGGCAGAAAAGTCGATCGTTGAGAACGCGCGACGTACACTCACCTGTCATAAAGTTTAGGATTTCCCCCATGCTGGCAAAACTTCTTCGGCGCATGCTCTTGGCGCAAGTTCTGATAGGCGCCGTGCTCGGCTACCTGCTTGCCACCAAGGCAAACTGGCCAACTTGGACCATTGGAGTCTGCGCCGTTTTCATGCCGCTGCTGGGTGGCGGAATCGCCAGCATCGTTACCGCCCTGAAATCCAGGGCGCCGGGCGAGCCCTCAGCAATGTGGTTGCGCTCTCTGTTTGGCGAAATGGCAGCAGGCGTTCAGGTATTCATGCTGCGCCAACCGTGGGTCACCACCCCACCCGGTTTTTTAGCTGCGACCGGCTCGCCCACCAAAGTACCGGTCGTCTTGGTGCATGGGTATGTCTGCAACCACCGCATTTGGGACGACACCATTGCGGCACTGCGGGCAGACGGGCATCCGGTTTTGGCAGTGGATCTGGAGCCACTGTTCACGTCCATTGAGGCGTACGCACCCCTTATTGAAACTGCTGTAACTGAACTTTGCCGGCAAACCGGCGCAGCCCGAGTGGCACTGGTAGGTCACAGCATGGGTGGGCTGGTCATTCGCGCCTGGATGCGCGCCTACGGCACACAACGGGTCGCCCGGGTTCTGACATTGGGCACGCCCCATGCGGGCACACAGATTGCACCTGGAACACACACACCCAACGGCCAGCAAATGGGCTGGCGCAGCACTTGGCTCGCAGACTTAGGTGGTGCGGAAACCGAGGTCACCCGTGCATTGATACGCATCGCCCTCACCCCTCAGGACAACATTGTCTACCCACAGCGTGACCAAGTCCTGCCGGGTGTAGAGGTGACAGTTTTCGAAGGGATTGGACACCTGCAAATGTGCCTGGAAAAACCGGTGATCGACTGGGTACAGGGGCAGCTTTCGGACTTACCCTCATCCCCGTCTTGACCTCACATGTCTGAATCCGTATTGGTCGGCTCGGCCCGCCGTCGGCTCGGCCGGCCAAGCGATTCGGGCTCAATAAAAAGCACCTGTCCATCGGGCATCGAAATCGCAATCTTGTCCCGGTTATTGCTGCCAAGTCGATAGACGGTAGCATTGCTGACTGCCGCTGACTCCTGCAGTGTCTCCTGAACCAAGGCTTTGGCCAGTTCTTCGGCCGTACCCACGCGCCACGTCAGCTTGCTCATACACGCCCCACACGCTGTTCACGCAAACACGATGCGAAAGCCGCTGCATCCATCGGCCGCCCGAAGTAGTAGCCCTGCACTTGGGGGCATCCCATCTTCATCAACAACTCCGCCTGCTCCTTGCGCTCCACGCCCTCGGCCACCACACCAAGCCCCAGGCTGATGGCCATTGCAATGATGGCACTGGCGATGGCGGCATCATCCGCATTTTCATGAATGTCATTGATGAAAGATTTGTCGATCTTCAACTCATCAATCGGAAAACGGCGCAGGTACGACAGGCTGGAATAGCCCGTCCCAAAATCGTCCAGTGAAATGGTTAACCCCAGATTTTTTAACGTGCGCAGCGCCACCAGCGTGCTATTGACGTCTTGCATCACCATGCTTTCTGTCAATTCCAGAGTCACACACGCAGGATCGGCACCCGTCTGTGCAAAGACGGCGGCCACGCGCTCGGCAAGGTCTTCTTGACGGAACTGGCGTGGCGACATGTTGATCGCGACCCGCAGCCCATCCAAACCCTGATCTTTCCAGGCCACTTGCTGGCGACAAGCCTCTGCAAGTACCCATTCACCCAACGGCAAGATCAGTCCTGATTCTTCTGCCAAGGGTATGAATTCGATCGGGTGAATCAAACCGATTTGCGGGTGCTGCCAACGTACCAGCGCCTCCACGCCCACAATGCGTTGCGTCGCCAGTTCGATCTTGGGCTGGTAATGCAGCTTGAATTCGCCGCGCTCCAAGCCCCGCCGCATGGAGCCTTCCATATTCATGCGGCTGATGGCCGTCACTCCCATTTCAGGCATAAATTGGCGCACACTGTTGCGACCATGCTCCTTGACCCGGTACATAGCCATGTCGGCGTACCGGAGCAGAATCTCGCCGTGATCGCCATCCCGCGGGTACATCGATATGCCGACGCTGGCAGTGACAAAAACGTCCTGGCCGTCAATATCAAACGGTCGCGCCAAAGAGCCCAATACCTTTTCAGCAATCAGGTCCACATCGCCGGTCTCAGGCAGGTCGGTCAGAACGATGACAAACTCATCCCCCCCTAGGCGGGCGACTGTATCGGTGTCCCGAATACAGGAACTCAAGCGCTGCGCCACTTGCTTGAGCATTTGATCACCGGCACCATGGCCCGATGCATCGTTGACCAACTTGAAATGGTCCAGATCCAGCAACATCACGCCCACCGTCAACTTTTGGCGATTGGCCCAGGCAATGGCCTGCGTGATTCGGTCATTGAGCAAATTGCGGTTGGCCAAACCCGTCAGGCTGTCATGCGTAGCCTGGTATTCCAACTCCTTTTGGTAGTTGACGCGCTCACTGACATCATTGATCACGCTGACAAAATGGGTGGTGGCCAGACCACTGCTGTCTTTCACCGGGGCGATATGCAGTTCATTCCAAAACTGCGTGCCGTCCTTGCGGTAATTGCGCAACAAGGCCTGGCCTTCCCGCTTTTCGCGCAAGGCAACCCGAATTTCTTCCAGGTCCGGCTGGGCCAAATCATCCCGCACCAAAAATCGCCCTTCACGTCCGATCACTTCATTCGCGCTGTAGCCGGTAATACGCTCGAAGGCGGGGTTGACATACACAATGGAATGGTCGTTTTCATCACTGCGGGTGATCATGATGCCGTTGCTACTGGAGACCAGCGCCTGCTCACGCAGCAGCAGCGCCTGCTCTGCGTCCTCCATGCGCACTTTGCTGTGGGTGATATCTTGACCAAGAGAGACCAAGTGGGTGATTCGACCCTCTGCGTCACACAAGGGGCTAACGATCTGGCGCACCCAATATTCACTGCGGTCTTTACGAAGGCTCAGCACATCACCCTGCCATTGTTCACCTGCCGTCAGAGTCAATACGTGGTCCAACAAATTGGCCGTACCAAGCAACTCTTCAAGAATATAGCCCGATGTACGGCAATAGCTTTCGTTGCAGTACTGCAGGTGCCCTTCTTCATTGGTAATCACCACCAAAAATGGACTCTGCTGCACCGACAAAGCCAGCACATCCCAAGGGGGTGGCGACCCAATCGGCGGTGCCGATTTATCTGCATTCATGAGAAACGCTCCAACATATTTTTTAGTATTCGTTCACGCCCCGTAATGTACGTCGGCCGGCTTCCATTTGGCGGCACCATCAGGTCCCATTGGGGACCTTGCCCGCGGATTCACGCTTTACGAGTTGGTGCACATAACCATCCACCAAGTCCGTGAGGGCCTGCGCAAACTGGGGTGATGCCGTATCGGCCTCATCATTCCAGATGGCGGTGCGCAAAGCACCCAAAAAGGCCCGCGACAGCACGAACATCTCGGTGGGGCTGAGCAGGCGATCGAATTTCAGCCCCTGCGACCGGACCGACACACTGGCCAGCATTTGCCCTAAAAAGGTGTTTCGCCCATCAATCGCACGCACATCTCGTCGCGACAAGGCCCATTCGATGATCGCCTTTTGTGCCACCCGGCGTTGGCTGAATGCAGCCAGCATCAACCCGACCACGTCACGCGTGCTTTGCGCCACACCGCGTGCAGCCAAATCACTGAATTCCGCCAACAATGTCTGCCGTTGTCGCTCGTTTTCCAACTCCACCAAGGCCAACATGACGGCATCGATGTTTTCAAAATACTGGTACAGCGTCCCAACGCTGTACCCAGAGCGTTCTGCCAGCGCCGCGACCTTGAACCCGGCGATGCCATCCGACTCCAAAATCTGAACGGCACTCTCCAATATGGCTTCGACGGTGACCCTGGCACGGTCCTGCTTCGGAGCCCTTACGATTGATTTAATAGAAGTTTTTACTGCTTTTCTGGCCATGCTGCAGACCCCTGAAAATATGAAACATTTAAGTGAACTAGTTTCATAAACTATAGACCACACTTGGTGTTTACCGATATTTGGAGCGTGCGATATGACTGACTTGGTAGTTAGACGGCTTTTGATTGACCTGACCACGCCATTTCCCAGCCGCTGGAACGGTGGTGATGCGTTTCGCTCGGCGTTCTTCAGCGCCCTGTCAATGAGTTTCCCGGTAGGTGAACAGTTTTTCATGGACTCAGTCCGGGCCGGATTGAAGACTCTGCCGGAGCCGGACCGCCAGCGACTGGCGTCAGAAGTGCAAGGCTTTGTTGGGCAGGAAGCCACCCACCGGCGTATCCACGCCCTGTTCAACGGACATCTGGAGAAACTGGGCTACGACAACGTGCTGGAACGACGGGCAGCCAAACGTCTAAAAGACAACGCCCACCGCGACGTGAGAATCCATGTGGCGGCAACAGCGGCCACTGAACACTTCACAGCCATCTTTGCAGACTGGATGTTGCGCCACCCGGAGGCATTAGAAGGCACCGAACAACGCCTGCAGACTCTGTGGCTATGGCACAGCGCAGAAGAATCCGAACACTGCAGCACCGCGTTCGACATCTACCAAGCCATGAAGGGTGGGAATGCATGGCGGCTGCGCATCTTCCGCTACATCACTATTGTTTTCTTTGCGGACATCACACGCCAAACCGTGCGCAACCTGTGGCACGACGGCAGTCTTTTCCAGTGGAGCACTTGGCGCAGTGCCTATCGGTTGCTGTTTTCCAAGGACGGCATGATCCGGGGCAACTACCAGCAATGGAAAGCCTATCAGGCACCCGACTTTCACCCCAGCCAGCAGGATACGTCCCGATCCGCCCAATGGTTGCGTGACAACAGTACACAGTTTTCCGTAGTGGGTCAACCGAGCTAAACATGCCAAAACCAACGTTTCACAAAACCGCCCGCGTCCAGAACGGTTCCGCAATGTCCGTCACTTTGCTCGTTGTTGTGGCCCTTGGGCTGTTTCTTTGGCTAGGTCTGCCCGCAACGCTGACTGCGCTGGGCTTGCACCCGCATTACAGTGGCGCCACGCATTCGTTGCCGGGAAAACGGGCCTTGATCATCACGACCAGCCACGCCACTTTGGGTGACGGTGGCAAGGCCACCGGGGTGTTTGGCTCGGAGATGACAGCGCCCTACTACGAGTTTTTGGATGCGGGCATGACGGTAGACGTTGCCAGCATCCAAGGCGGAGCGATACCGATCGAGCCCGGCTCATTTTTGTGGTTTCTAGCGGCCCCTTCTGACAAACGTTACTTGAAAGACGCAGAGTTTCAAGCCAAGGTCCAGTACTCGCTCAAGATTGATGCGTTGGACTTTACCCAATACGACATCATTTTTCTCGCGGGTGGCTGGGGCGCAGCTTACGACCTAGGCACATCGGCGGTACTAGGACAAAAGGTCACAC
Organism: uncultured beta proteobacterium; assembly: GCA_903944555.1. GTDB lineage: Bacteria > Pseudomonadota > Gammaproteobacteria > Burkholderiales > Burkholderiaceae_C > Allorhodoferax. The sequence goes on along the minus strand of CAJASG010000051.1, from coordinate 15,995 downwards.
AGGCTTGGGCTGCCAACAAGGTGATGGGGGGCGTGTGCCACGGCCCTTTGGGCTTGCTACTGGCCAAGGACACCAGCGGCGAACCTTTGGTCAAAGGCAAACACATGACTGCGGTCACCAACAAACAAGTCGCGCAACTCGGCATCACCATCACACCGCAGCACCCGGAGCGTGAGTTACGGGCAGCCGGAGCCCTGTTTGAAGCCGATACCGCTTTGCTCGATCCCTTTGCCAACCGCACGGTCGTGGACGGGCGACTGGTCACCGGGCAGAATCAAAATGCGGGCGTGGAGACCGCACAAAAAATGCTGCTCGCTGCCGGAGGTCGCCCCAAACAGCCCTGATGGCGAAATACAAAAACAAGAGGAGACACATCCATGAGACTGCGAAAAATTGTGACCATTGCGGCCGTGGCACTCAGCCTTGTCGGCCTGCTGTACGCCAACCGACTGCATCTGTTTAAGTATTCACTCGGCTGGTATACCGACATCTTGCACCCGCGGGAGCCGAATCGCCCTGTTCCGTGGCAGGCAGGCCCGGACAAGGCGGATAAGCCGCTGGCGCAGCGCCCACCCAACATCATCATCATTTTGGCCGACGACATGGGAATCAATGACGTCAGCACCCATGGCGGTGGCCATACCGCAGAGGGCGTTCCCACACCCAATATTGATGCCATTGCGCGCGACGGTGTGCGATTCGACCAGGGCTATGCAGGTGCCGCTGTTTGCACGGTATCGCGGGCGGCGCTGATGACCGGGCGCTACCCCTGGCGTTTTGGTGTGGAGTTCACCCCAACACCTGGTGCCATGGCACGCGTCGCAGGAACGCTGTACCAAGACCAGGATCGGCTGCATCCGGTCATCATTGACAAAGAGAAAGCCCAGAAATCCAAAGATTTCAATGACCTTGGCATGCCCGCCTCCGAGACCACGGTGGCGGAGGTGCTGAAGGCCCGCGGCTACCACACGCTCCACATTGGTAAATGGCACTTGGGCAGCACCCCGGAAATGCGGCCGAATAACCAAGGCTTTGACGAGAGCTTATTCATGGAAAGTGGCCTGCACCTGCCGGTAAATTCACCAGACACGGTCAACTCCAAGCAGGACTTTGACCCGATCGACAAATTCCTGTGGCCCAACATGCGTTTTGGCGTGAGCTACAACGGCGGAAAGTGGTTCGAGCCCGCCAAATACCTGGCGGACTACTACACCGATGAAGCGATTACCGCCATCAAGAAGAACAAGAACCAGCCCTTCTTCATGTACCTGGCGCATTGGGGGGTTCACACGCCGCTACAAGCCAGCAAGGCAGACTACGACGCATTGTCTGGCATTCCCGACCATAGGCGCCGCGTCTACGCCGGCATGGTGCGCTCCATTGACCGCAGCGTTGGACGGGTTCTGCAAACCCTGCGCGATGAAGGACTCGAAGAAAATACCATCGTCATTTTCACCAGCGACAACGGCGCACCGGGCTACATTGGCATTCCGGACGTCAACAAACCCTACCGGGGCTGGAAACTCACCATGTTTGAAGGTGGATTGCGCGTGCCCTATGTTGCCAAGTGGCCGGGGCACATCGCAGCCGGCACCCAGTACCAGCAACCAATCTCCAACATCGACATCATGCCCACGGTGGTCGCCGCAGCGGGTGGGAAGATGGCCACGGACCGCCCCATCGATGGCGTTAACTTGTTACCGTTTCTAACAAAAAAACCTGCGATCCAGGCACCTCGGCCTTTGTTCTGGCGGGACGGCACTTACCGTGCCATGCAGGAGGATAAGTGGAAGCTGATTGTGTCGGAGAAACCCAAGAAGGATTGGCTGTTCAACCTGGCCGATGACCCGACTGAGCGAATCAACCTTGCCATTGATAATCCGCAAATGCTGTCCAAAATGAAGGCCAAAATGGAGGCGCACCACGCCCAGATGCCCCCCCCTCAATGGCCGTCCTTTCTGGAGATGGCGATCGAGATCGACAAGACACTGGACCAAAAACACTTGCCGACCGACGAATACACCTATTGGAATAATTAAGATGCAAGCACTCAGCCCTACTGACTCCGCATTTTTGTGGATGGAGACCCGTAACCAGCCCATGCATGTGGCGGGCCTCAATATCTACACGCCGCCCAAAGATGCCGAGCCCGACTATGTGGGCCGACTCCTTGCAGACTGGAGCCAGCAACTGAACGCCAAGCCTCCGTTCAACCACCGCCCCGTGTTGCGCATGGGTCGTTGGTATTGGGATGAAGATGGCGAGTTCGAGCTGGATTACCACTTGCGTCACCTGGCCCTGCCCCATCCAGGCCGGATTCGGGAACTGTTGGCCATGGTGTCCCGTTTGCATGGCAATTTAATGGACCGCAACCGCCCGCTTTGGGAGATGTACGTCATTGAAGGCTTGCCGGGCGGCCGATTTGCCACCTACACCAAGATTCACCATGCGTTGATCGACGGAGTGAGTGGTGCCAAGCTGATGGCGCAATCCCTGTCCACCACGCCGCAGGAAGACAAACCACCGATTTGGGCGCAGACCTTCCCCAAATACACCCGCACCAAGCGGGCCTCGACGCCACCCAGTTTGCTGCAGCAGTTGGCCAACGTCGCCCGCGCTGGGCGGGATATTTTGCCGGGTGTAGGCAGCGGCCTGTGGGACATCGTCCGGTCGGGGTCGGATCACAGCGCCAAAGCGCTGCCATTCCAAGCGCCCCCCACGCCTTTCAATGTGGAAATTTCGGGCTCCCGGCGGTTCGCATCCCAGTCGTACTCGCTGGCTCGCTTCAAACGCATTGGTGAGGCGGCAGGCGCGACGGTCAATGACGTGACCCTAGCGATCTGCGCTGGCGCACTGCGCAAATACCTGGAGGCCCAAAAAGCCCTGCCCAAAAAACCCTTGATCGCCATGGTGCCGGTGTCCCTGCATGGCGACACCGATGCAGGGGGTAATCAGGTTTCGGTGCTGCTCGCCAACTTGGCGACAAATATTGCAGACCCACTCAAACGCTTGCAACGCATCGTGCAATCCACCAAAGAGGCCAAAGACCGCCTGTCCACCATGCCACGCCTGCAAAAAATGGCCCACGGCATCGCTTCCATTTCCCCCATGGGGGCGGGCATGGTCACGGGTAGCGCCAAAAATCACCCCTTGTTCAACGTAGTGATCTCCAATGTGCCGGGCCCCAAAGAGGCCCTGTACCTCAACGGCTCCCGGCTGGACGAGGTGTACCCGGTGTCCATCGCCACCCATTACCTGGCGCTGAACATCACGATCAGCGGTTACGGCGACAACCTGGGCTTTGGGTACATTGCCTGCCGCCGCTCTGTGCCCGCGCTGCAGCGTATGCTGGACTACACCCAAAGTTCGATTCAGGAACTGGAGACCTCACTCCAGCTCACGCAAGCCCCTGCGGTCAAGGTAAAAGCCAAAAAGAAAGCAGCCGCCCGCAAGCCCGCCACACCCAAGGTGAAGTCCGACACCGCATGAACGCACAGCACTAGCTAAGGCGCATCACGAGGCGGGTACGCCGCGATAATTGGCGCATGTCCCAACCCCAATCTCTCAGCGACCTATTTTGGTCATTCAACCGACTGGCTCTGCAAGGCTTTGGCGGCGTACTGGCCATCGTGCAACGCGAACTGGTCGAAGAAAAAAAATGGCTGAGTCCTGAAGAGTTTATTGAAGACTGGGCGGTCGCCCAGATCTTGCCGGGTCCCAACGTGGTTAACCTCTCACTGATGATTGGGGACCGGTACTTTGGCATGCGCGGTGCATTGACAGCGTTGGCGGGCATGCTGACCTTTCCCCTATTGATCGTTCTGGCCTTGGCTGCGGTTTTTGCCGGGGTTTCGGACGCTCCCGCCGTGCAGGGCGCTATGCGGGGAATGGGTGCCGTAGCGGCAGGCATGATTGCCGCTACCGGTTTCAAATTGGTTGCCTCGCTTAAGCAAAACAGCATGGGAATGCTGGTGTGCTATGCGCTGGCAGCTCTCACTTTTGTAGCAATTGCCTTGCTGCGCATACCTTTGGTATGGGTATTGCTGGTAATTGGGGGCAGTGCGTGCCTTTGGGCCTACCGCCAACTGGCAAGCATCCCGGTGCAGGAAACTCAGCCATGAACCTCACCATTGTGATGAGCGCGGCAGACTGGCTCGCCTTGTTTGTGCATTTCATGTCGCTCTCCCTTTTGGCCATTGGCGGGGCCATCACCACGGCCCCGGATATGCACCGCTATTTGGTAGATGAACAACACTGGATCACCGACGGTCAGTTTGGCTCCAGCGTTGCCTTGGCCCAAGCGGCTCCGGGCCCCAATGTGCTGTTTGTCGCGCTGCTGGGCTGGAACGTTGGCATCAATGCGGCTGCAGGCATTGGCATGGGCGCGGGTGCTGCGACTTGGGGCTACGGCTTGCTGGGGGTTTTTCTCACCATGGTGGGCATCATGTTGCCCAGCACCACCCTCACCTTTGCTGCAGCCCGTTGGGGCCACAAGAACCGTGAATTGCTGGCGGTACGGGCCTTCAAACAGGGCATGGCTCCGGTGGTGATTGCGCTGCTGATGGCGACCGGCTGGATTTTGGCCGGTGGCCCCGGCGATGCCTCGGCACAGTGGCGGCTTTGGCTGCTGACGGCGGTCAGTGCGTGGATTGTCTGGCGAACACGGGTGCACCTGCTGTGGATACTGGGCGCAGGTGCGTTGTTAGGCGCCTTGGGCTGGGTTTAGCGCTTAGCGAATCGGGGGCCGTGGTCTGACCACTGCGGCGATATAGCTGAGCAGAAAGAAACCTAACAGAGCGAACTTCAGAACCGAACTCACACCGGCGATGGGGTAAAGCAAGGAATCGGCATGCGCAGCACGTGAAGTTAGGTGCCAGTGCAGAGAATTTTCAATCGCATCACACAGCGCTGCAGCGGGCATGGACCAGCACACCCCCATCCTTGCCAAGGGTGAGAAACCAGCAAAAACCAATGTGTTTCGCGTCACCACATAGCCAAATGCGCCATAGCAAATCAGCAGGCCAAAATCAATCGGCAGGTGTATCCGATAGCGCAACACCCCCATGGGCTGCCAACTGGCAAGAACGGACTGAAACGACGCCTGGTCAAAGGAAAACTGGAGCGCCAGGATATTAGGCTGCAATGACGCGAGATAGCCTACCAAAGCAACCAGCAATGCCAAGGCATTTAGTCCCAGAATCCAGGCTAAACGATTTCCGTTGTCCCCGTATGGGGTGACCTGCGGGGTTGACATGTCAGCGTGGGTTCTCAAAAAAGATGTAATTGGAGCCGAAGTCGCTGATCTCAAAATACACCTTCTTCTCACCCGGGTCCGCTTGCATGTTCAGGTTTTCATCCAGCACACCGTAGCCAAACCGGTAGGAGCGGGGTTTGCCATCTTCGGTGCCCATGGCGGTGCTGAGTTTGTCGATTTTCAAGAACCGGCGCACCAGCTTGTCACCGGCATAGAACTCCAGCACGCCATTGGTGCCGGTCCAGTTCTGAATGTCGCGGCTGATCTTGTTTTGTTGTTCCTGGGTGCATCCAGTAACAAGGAAAACAGCCATAAGCGCCGCAGATACTGCGTAAGCAGCTACTGATTTAATAGCAAACATAAAACCCTTTCAAGGCAAGTTCAGGATGCTGAGCGCTGGCGCACCGCCTCATACAGGCAAACACCACTGGCCACCGACACATTCAGGCTCTCGACCGCACCACGCATGGGAATGCTGATCAGCTGGTCGCAGGTTTTAGCCGTGAGCTGGCGCATGCCATCGCCTTCGGCACCCAACACCAGCGCAATGGGACCCTTCAGGTCAGCCTGGTACAAGTTTTGTGTAGCAGCGTCACTGGTGCCGATGATCCAGATATTGCGTTCTTTCAACTCGTTGAGCGTACGCGCCAAGTTGGTCACCATGAAATACGGCACGGTTTCCGCCGCGCCGCTGGCCACCTTGGCCACCGTCGCGTTGATACCGGCTGCATGGTCCTTGGGGGCAATGACCGCATGCACACCGGCGCCATCGGCCACACGAAGACAAGCACCCAAGTTGTGCGGATCGGTCACGCCATCGAGCACCAAAATCAGGGGTTGCGTGCGCTGCGCCAAGGGCAGCTCGGCATTGGCGGCCTCCAGGTTTTCCAGCAACTCGTCCAGCGAATGCACCTGGGCCAGCTCTTGCACCCGAGCGGCCACGCCCTGGTGGCCGTGGCCACCGCAGAGTTTCGCCAAACGGATACCGTCCGACTCAATGAGCCGGATGCCCGATTCATTGACCTTGTCAATGAACTGGCGCATACGCGCGTCACGCCGCGTGGGCTCGTAATAAATCTCGATGATGGATTTGGGCGCGGTCTTGAGGCGCACACCCAGGGCATGAAAGCCGAATAGAACTTTGGATGAAGACATCCCCCTATTATCGCGGCTAGTTATTTGCTATCGTATTGATAGCTGCCTGCGCATATTCCACGGGGCTCAGAGGCCTAAAAGGCTTAAGAATTCTCATCTACAGGCAATACCCGCCCCGCCTCAATGGTGATGCGCCGGTCGCAGCGTGCGGCAATAGCCCGGTCATGCGTCACCAAGACCAGGGTCGTGCCCTGCTCGCGGTTCAGGTCGAACATCAACTCCATGATCTTTTCCCCGGTGGCAAAGTCCAGACTGCCAGTGGGCTCGTCGGCCAGCAGCACCGCCGGGTGCACGACAAAGGCACGCGCCAGTGCCACGCGCTGTTGCTCGCCCCCGCTCAACACGCGCGGGTACGATCCCAGCCGCTGGGAGAGGCCCACACGCGCCAGCATTTCGGTGGCGGCCTTGCGGGCGTCTTTGCGGCCATCCAGCTCCAGGGGCAGCATCACGTTTTCCAGCGCGGTCAGGTTCCCCAACAACTGAAAGCTCTGGAACACAAAACCCACCTTGCGGGCGCGCAGGGCGGCGCGGGCATCCTCATCGATGGTGAACAAATCCTGCCCAGCCAGCCGCACAGTGCCGCTGGTGGGTGTGTCCAGGCCGGCAATGATGGACAACAAGGTGCTCTTGCCTGAACCGGACGCACCGACAATGGCCGCCGTCTCGCGCTCTTTTAGCGCAAAATCGATGTCACACAAAATCTCAAGCGTGCCGGTAGAGTCGGTAACCGCGTTGAATATGTGCTCAACAGAAATAATGGAATCAGACATGGGGCTTTCAGTAGTTCGACGACACTTTATCGCGGCAGGCTTAACGCTTGGCATTGCGGGGCTTTCTTTGGCGCAAACGCGTCCCGCAGCGCAGCGCCCCTCCACTATCTTGGTGGTCGGCGATTCGCTCAGCGCTGAGTATGGCCTCAAACGGGGCAGCGGCTGGGTTGCCCTGCTGGAGCAGCGCTTAGGGCAAGAAAAAATACCCGCCCAAGTGGTGAACGCCAGCATCAGCGGCGATACCACCTCGGGTGGGCGCTCCCGGCTGCCAGGCCTGTTGGCGCAGCACAAACCCACGCTGGTCATCATCGAGCTGGGCGGCAACGATGCCCTACGCGGCTTGCCGTTAACAATGACCCAGGACAACATGCAAGCCATGACACAAGCGGCGCAGGCAATCGGCGCCAAGGTGCTGCTGGTGGGCATGCAAGTTCCGCCGAACTACGGTCAGGACTATGCGGATAAATTCGCGGCCACTTTTGCCACGGTGGCCAAGGCCAACAAAGCAGCCTTGGTCCCATTTATGCTCAAAGGCGTAGCGGACAGGCCAGATTCGGCCACATGGTTCCAAAGCGACCGTATCCACCCCACCCAGGCTGCCCACCCGATCATCCTCGACAACCTGTGGCCAACCGTGAAGAAACTGATTGCATGAGTCTTACCCTAATGAGTGCCACCGACGCACTGACGCGCTTTCATGAGTTCGACGCCATCATTGACGCCCGCAGCGAAGGCGAATATGGGGAAGACCATCTGCCTCTGGCCGTCAATTGGCCGACCCTGAACAACGAAGAGCGCAAGCTGATTGGCACCATTTACGTGCAGGTCAACCAGTTCGAGGCCAAAAAACGCGGGGCCGCGATTGCTGCGCGCAACATTGCGGCGCACATCGAACGTGACGTGATCGACAAGCCCAAAGACTGGAAACCCCTGTGCTACTGCTGGCGCGGCGGAAAACGCAGCGGTTCACTGTCGCTGATACTCGACCAAATCGGCTTTCGGGTGACCCTCCTGGAAGGGGGTTACAAGGCCTTTCGCGCGGCAGTGGTTCAAGACATTCCCAGGCTGGTCAGCCCATTGGACTTGCGCGTGGTCTGCGGAACCACCGGCTCGGGCAAGACACGGCTACTACAAGCCTTGGCCAAACAAGGGGCCCAGGTCATCGATCTGGAAGCCTTGGCCAACCACCGAAGTTCGGTGTTGGGCGCCATTCCGGGAAAGCCACAGCCCACCCAAAAGCGTTTCGACACGCTCATCTGGGAGGTATTACGCGGCATGGATCCCGCACGACCTGTGTACATCGAAAGTGAAAGTAAAAAAGTAGGCAATGTGGCGGTCCCAGTCACGCTGATTGAGGCCATGCGCCGCAGCCCGTGTCTGAATTTGGTGCTGCCGGACGCTGAACGGGTAGCCCTGTTACTGGAGGACTACGATTATTTTGTGCGCAACACCGAACGCTTTTGCGACCGCCTGCAGGTATTGGCTGAGTTCCGGGGCAAGGTTCTGGTGGACAGCTGGATTGCGTCCGTTCGGACGGGTGACATTGCCCCGGTGGTGCAAGCGCTGCTAACCCAGCACTACGACCCGGTTTACATCCAGTCCATGCGGCGCAATTTCCCCCAGTATGAGGCATCCCAAGTCCTGGCACCCCATGACCACAGCGAGGCGTCCATGGCCGCACTGGCGGATCAATTGATCAAGGAAACCGTATGAAAAAAGTGGCTCTGGCGATCAGCGTTCCTATTGCGGTTGTCGTCGCCTACCTTGGGCTGTGGCCGGTTCCCATTGAGCCCGTCGTATGGAACGCACCGACCGAACCGGGCTACGTCGGCCCATTTGCTGTTAATAACAAGCTGGCCAATCTAAAAATGATCTCGCTGGGTGCTGAAGAAGGACCAGAGCACATTGTGATTGCCAAAGACGGCAAGCTCTATACAACCGTAGTCAGTGGCAATATCTTGCGCATGAATCCGGACGGCAGCAACCAAGAGGTGTTTGCCAATACCGGAGGAAGGGTGTTGGGCTTTGACTTTGATGCCAGCGGCAAACTGATCGCCGCCGACTCCATCAACGGCCTGCTGTCCATCAGCCCGGACCGGAAAATCACCGTATTGACCAATCAGGTCGAGTCCGACCCGATTCGCTATGCGGACGCAGTGGTCGTGGCCAAGAACGGCAAGATGTATGTTAGCGATGCGTCCACCCGCTTTGCACCGGCCCTGTGGGGCGGCACGTTTGAGGCCAGCGTACTGGACATCATTGAGTCTTCGTCCACCGGGCGTATTCTGGAGTTCGATCCCGCCACCCGCACCACGCGTATCGTGGCCAAAGGTCTGAGCTTCGCCAATGGCGTTGCCCTCAGTCAGGATGAACAAACCCTGTTTGTGAACGAGACGGGCAAATACCGGGTCTGGAAGATTTCAGTGCAAGCCAGCAATTTGGACGTCACCCAGAAAAATCCCTTGGCAACCGTGCTGTTTGACAACCTGCCCGGTTACCCGGACAACCTGATGCGCGGCTTGGACGGAAAAATCTGGCTGGGGCTTGCCAAACCCAGGAATCCGGCCGCAGACAAGTTGGCTGACAAAGTGTTTTTACGCAAGCTTACGCTGCGGCTGCCACGCGCCATGTGGCCCATACCAAAATCCTATGGGCATGTGATGGCGTTTACCGAGGATGGGAAAGTGGTCGCTGATCTACAGGACCCAAGCGGGGCCTACCCCGAGACGACGGCTGTGACAGAAACGAGTGACAGACTTTATGTACAAAGTCTGCACTCCAAAGGTTTGGGCTGGATGCCCAAGTAGCGATCAGGATTGCGCAGGGACGTCCGAATTGGTCTCGGTTGACTCGGTCTCAGCATTGTCGTCCGGCGCACCATCCTCAGCCCCCTCGCCCACCTTACGGTCGGCTTTGTGCTTCAATTTCTCCTCTTTTTTCTTCTTTTTTGCCAGTTCTTTCTGACGTTTTTCGTATCCGTAATTGGGTGTAGCCAAAGTATGCTTTCAAGTAGTTAGGGCCACTTTAACATTTCACGGACCTTGCCCAGCGAACCGCACCGTATTTTTATTCCATTACGGGCTGCCAGAGTCAACATCGGGGTCGAGCCACTGTACCGAACCACGGTAGGCGTGCCAACTGGCATGCCCCAAAAGCGGCCCGACCATCAGCAAACCAACGCCCCAGGGCAGCAACAGTGCCAGAACAACCAATGCAGCAATGGTTGCGCCCCACATCAGCATGATGAAGGTGTTGTGAAACACGACTTCCAGGCTCGTGATAGCCGCCGAAATAGCATCGGTGTCACGGTCCAAAATCATGGGAATGGAGACCACCGCGATGGAAAAGACCAACATGGCAAATCCACCGCCCACCACCGTGTAGGCCGCCACAAACTCCCAGTTCTCCGGATTGAAAATTGCCTGTATGACGCCCGTCGTGGACGGCATACCCGTGTTGAAAAATACGGCAAAAACAACCAGTGACGCCCTACCCCACAAGAGCTCCAGAACAATAAGCACCAGAACCAACATGGACATACTGCGCACATGGCGGTCCCAACAGGTCAGCGAATCTCCTAACCGGGCCACCAGACCCAATTCGCGACGGCGGCTCACTTCGTACAAGCCCATGGCCAAAAATGGGCCAAGCAACAAGCAGCCGGAGGCTATCGACATGGTGTATTCGGGCTTGGATTTGAATACCGCCCCCAATACCAGCGCCATCAACCAAAACGCAATTCCATAAAACGCGCTGATTCCCGGATGGGCCACCATATCGCGCCACCCTGCCGTCAACCACCGCAACAAGTGCGCAACGTGCAAGGGCAAGATTTTTTTAGGTGGAGCCTCCGACGGCGGCGGTACGTAAGGCGAGGGACTCGTATCTGGCGGTATTGAACTCATGTTGCGAGCCTAGCGCTCACAAGCTGCCTTGCCTATTCAGGTAAACACTGACCTAGATCAAAGCAACGCTCAATGCATTGGCTAAGTCAGCCTGTAAGTCGGCCGCTGCTTCCAGGCCAACCGCGAATCGAACCAGTGTTCCGTGGGCCAAATGGCTGGGCCAGGAGCTGCGCATGGACGCGAGATCGTAGGGTACAACGAGGCTGACAGGGCCGCCCCAACTGTAGCCAATCCGAAATAATCGCAAGGCATCACAAAAGGCATCGCATTGGTCCGGCGTGTAACGCGGATCGATCACGACACTAAACAGTCCCGCGGCGCCCCCCGTTCCATTTACACACAATGTTTTCCAATGCGCGTGACCGGGTGAGTCTTGCAGTGCAGGGTGCAATACTTGCAAAAACTGGGGTTGCGCCTGACACCATTGTGCGAGCTGCCGTGTAGCTTCGTCATGTGCACGGTAGCGCAGCGCCATGCTGGGTAAGGCACGTAACACGGCTTCGGCGTCATTGGCCCCCACACCCAAGCCCAAACGCATGTGCGTGAGCTTGAGGCGCATATGTAAGCCAGCATCGCGGGTGATGACGCTGCCCATGAGCACGTCACCGCCTCCGCTGGGGTATTTGGTCAGTGCATGGGCGGAAATATCGACGGCCAACGCGGGAACCTCGCCCGGAACCAAATCGAAAGGTTTGAACGCCAGTCCAGCACCCCAGGTGTTGTCCAGCGCAACGGTAACACCTCTTTTTTTACAGATACGCACCAAAGCGGCCAGGTCGGGGAATTCCAGCGTTACCGATCCCGCAGCCTCCACCCACACCAAACGCGTCCGGCTGGAAATCTGCGCTTCCAAGTCCAGTGGGTCCATGGGGTCGTAATACTGGTGCGTAATGCCCCAGCCTTTCAACTCCCCCTCCGCCAGAGCCTTGTTGGGGCCATAGGCGTTATCCGGAATCAGCACTTCATCGCCGGACTTGAGCAGCGACAAAGCCACGTTCGCAATGGCCGCAAGCCCACTGGGCGCAAGCACACACTGCGCGCCCCCTTCCAGGGTGCACAAGCGCTCTTCCAGAGCGTAGGTTGTAGGGGTGCCGTGTAGACCGTAGGTGTATGCGGTCTTGTCCTTCCACTCGCGGCTGCGCATGGCCGCCACGCTGGGAAAAAACACGGTGGACGCTTTAAAAACACCCTGCTGGGGTGCCTCAAAGCCCGCTGGCGGCACGTAGCCGTGGTGAATAAGTTCGGTCGTCAAATGCACCATGGCAGTATCAACGCGTCAGACGCTCCACTTCTGGATCAACTGCTCAGGCCGCAATGCATCGTAGCCTTCAAACGGCTGGTGAATCCAGGGGTTGGTGGGCAAAAACTCGACCGAGTAGTCCGGGGTAAAAGTGGACAGCGCCTTGGTCCAGATGACCGCACTGCGCAACTCGGTAATGGGTGCGTAGTTGTTTTTTAGTTGGTTGATCACCGCTTTGAGCGTGAGACCTGAGTCCGCCAGATCGTCCACCAACAGTACTTTGCCTGCAATCTCACCTTTGGGTGTGGTGATGAAGCGTGCGATATCCAGGTTCCCCTGAACCGTGCCAGCATCTGAACGGTAGGAACTGGTGGACATGATTGCCAGCGGCTTGTCAAACACGCGGGACAGAATATCGCCCGGACGCAACCCGCCACGCGCCAAACACAAAATAGTGTCGAACTGCCAATCAGACTGGTGGATTTTTATCGCCAGTTTTTCGATCAGATTGTGGTACTCGTCGTAGCTCACGTAGAGGTGTTTGCCGTCTTCTGTCAACATGGGTTGCTCCTACTTTTATAGCTGCTTGCGCATGTAACACGGGGGCTACAGGCCAAAATCATCAAAAAAATCTGGCTTCGTCGAATCAATCTGCCAAGTACGGGTGCCGCATCATGATCGTGTGGTCCCGATCCGGGCTGGTAGACACCATGTGAATAGGCACCCCGGTGACCTGCTCAATACGCTGCAAATACAGGCGCGCATTGGTTGGCAATTTTTCGTACTGCGTGACCCCAACCGTGCTGTCACTCCAACCCTCCATGGATTCATAGATAGGCTTGCAGCGTTCGATGTCGTCGGCCCCCATCGGCAAGATATCAATCACTTCACCATCGAGCTCGTAGCCGGTACACAGCAACAACTCTTTCAGGCCATCCAACACATCCAGCTTGGTGATGCAAAGACCTGTCAGGCCATTGACCTGTGCTGATCGCTTGAGAAGCGCTGCATCGAACCAGCCACAGCGGCGGCTACGACCGGTGGTAACGCCTTTTTCCGCGCCAATGGTGCTCATGTGGTAGCCCGGTGTGCCCTCCACTTCCCAGTCCAGCTCGGTCGGAAATGGGCCACCGCCCACACGGGTGCAATAGGCCTTGGTAATGCCCAAGATGTAATGCAGCATGCCGGGCCAACGCCTGAACCCGCAGCCGCATTGCCTGCCACGCAATTGCTGGAGGTCACATAGGGATAGGTGCCATGGTCCACATCCAGCAAGGTGCCCTGTGCGCCTTCAAACAGCAGGTTCGCGCCCTTGAGGTGCGCTTCATTGAGTTCACGGGACACGTCTGCCATCATGGGCTTGAGCAACTCGGCGTGCCGCATGGCTTCGTCAAAGACGGCCTGAAACTGTACTTGCCCGTTCACCATGTAAGGGGCCAATGTCGGTCCGAAATCAAATGCGGCTGAACCCAGGTAGCTGGTCAGCACATGGTTGTGCAAATCCAGCAGTTCACGTAATTTGGCGGCAAAGCGCTCAGGGTATTTGAGATCCTGGACCCGCAGCGCCCGGCGCGCAATTTTGTCCTCATAAGCGGGGCCAATGCCACGGCCCGTTGTACCAATTTTTGCATTCCCACCCTTCTCCCGCGCCGCTTCGCGGGCTACATCCAGGGCTGCGTGAAACGGCAGTATCAATGGACAAGCTTCGCTAATGCGCAAACGGGAACGCAGCTCGACGCCAACCTTCTCCAAACCTTCGATTTCTTCAAACAGTTTGGCGGCCGACAGCACAACGCCATTGCCGATGTAACACTTCACCCCGGGGCGCATGATGCCACTTGGAATCAGGTGCAACGCCGTCTTAACACCATTAATCACCAAGGTATGACCGGCATTGTGTCCGCCCTGAAAACGAACCACGCCCTGCGCGCTTTCCGTCAGCCAATCAACTAATTTACCCTTGCCCTCGTCACCCCATTGGGTACCGACGACTACAACATTACGACCTTTGGTTGCGTTCATTTAAATAGTTCTCAAATAGCTTTCACGACCCACTGCCCCGCGACCTGAATCAGCTCGCGATCGCAATGGAACTCATCAACTTCACTCTCGTGCCCGGGAAGGACACAGACCACTGTTTCACCCTGTTTTCGCAACCCCGCCACCGCCGAGCGAAGCTCAGAAGCCTCGCCCCACGGTGCACGGATGGCCGCCCGCAAAGGACGCGCAGCCGCAACTCCGACGACACTCTTGATATCCAAACTGAAGCCCACCGCAGGGCGTTTGCGGCCAAACACGGAACCCACTTCGTCATAGCGACCGCCGCGCGCCAAAGCATCACTGGCACCCGGAGCGTACATGGAGAACCTTGCGCCGCTGTAGTACGCGTATCCACGCAAGTCGGCCAGGTCGAAGGACACACTGGCGCCCTCAATGTGACTGGCCAACCATTTGAGGTGGGTAAGAGCCTCCCGAATGGCCGGGACATCCGGCAACACACGCTGAGCTTCGTCCAAGACCTGGGCATCACCATACAACTGAACCAAATCCTGCAGCGCCTGCGAAACGCTCTTCGGTGCGGCCTTGGTCAAGACCCGCAGTTCACTCGAATCCTTGGCAGCCAGGGCAGCATGCACCTGCGTCAAATGCGCCGTGTTCATGGGGGATTGCTGCAAAACCGCCTGCACGATACGCGCATCGGCCATGTCCACCTTGATCGCGTCCACTTGGGCCACTTTGAGTGAATCCAACGCCAGAGTCAATATTTCAAGGTCCGCTTCCAAACCGGCGTGGCCATAAATCTCAGCGCCAAACTGCAAAGGCTCGCGCGTCGCATGGGGACCGCTGGGTCGGGTGTGCAGCACCGGTCCACAATAACAAAGGCGAGTCACGCCGGTGCGATTGAGCAAGTGGGCGTCTATACGTGCAACTTGAGGTGTACTGTCCGCCCGCAGACCCATCATACGGCCGGACAGCTGATCAACCAACTTGAACGTCTGCAAATCCAACGCTTCTCCGGTGCCGGAGAGCAGCGATTCAAGGTGTTCCAAGAGCGGTGGCATGACCAACTCATAGCCATAGCAGCGCGCCATGTCCAATAAATCACGGCGTATTTCTTCGATATGGCGAGCCTCGGAAGGCAACACATCGGCAATGTAATCTGGCAGAACCCAAGCAGACATGGAAATGAAGGGTGCTGTTAAAACAGTGATTTTACCGGTCTTGTGGGCAAGTTTTCACGGCGCCAGAAACCAAATCAGCAGCAAACCCATCAAGATGCTTCCCATGGCAAAGAAACGAATCTGTCCATCCGTAAGTTCGAGCAGTTGCGCAAACATACGCCGCCATCCAACAGGCGAGACGAACGGAAACAGCCCTTCGATGACCAATACCAAGGCCATCGCAACCCAAAAAGTATTGCTATCCAAGACTTACTTCTTGGAAGGACCCACCGCCGAGCCTCCACCGCGGAACACTTTAAAGAACTCAGAAGACGCGGGGTCCAAAACCATCACATCGCTCTTGCTGTTAAAGCTGGACTTATAGGCATCCAAACTTCGGTAGAACTGTGCGAACTGCGGATCACGACCAAATGCTTCTGCATATATACGAGCCGCTTCTGCGTCACCCTCACCCTTGATTTTTTGGGCATCGCGGTAGGCATTGGCAAT
>CAJASG010000050.1 GCA_903944555.1 uncultured beta proteobacterium | reverse complement strand
GGCATGTCGCCAATTTCGTCTAGAAACAATGTGCCGCCGTTGGCCTCTCGCAGTTTGCCCAGGCTGCCCTCCCGGCGGGCGCCGGTAAATGCGCCGGGCGCATAGCCGAACAGTTCTGCCTCGATCAGGTTTTCCGGAATGGCAGCGCAGTTGATGGCCACAAACGGCCCCCGGGCACGTTGACTGGCATCGTGCAGTGCGCGCGCAAAGTATTCCTTGCCCACACCAGACTCGCCTTGGATGAGCACGGGAATAGGCTTGTCCAGCACGCGGCGTACTTTGTCTGCGGCGCGGCGCCAGCTAAGGTCACCCGTATCCAGCGCCGACAGGGCATCGTTGGCAGTGGCAGTCTTAACGTCCACGGCGATCGATGGCGGCACCGGCATCACGCCCCAATCGCCCTGCACTTGGGCAAACAGGCTGGTGCCGTCATGCCGATGGGCCTGGGTGGCCTGCCCCCGATTCCGTTTGACGCGCGTGAGCAATTCCGGCAGTTGTACATCGAGCACGCTGGCCAGTTGCACGGCGCCAATGGCCTTGGCGCTCATGGCCAGCAAGGCAAGGGCCTGCTGGTTGGCACCGATGACCCAGCCGTCGTCCGACAAGACAACAATGCCTTCAGCTACCGTGCCAATACCTTCAGCCTGCGCGTGCAGATGCAAACGGATATGCCGCCTGCTGGTGGCGATCAACAGCCGGTTCTCGATCATGCGAGCCGCCGTGCTGACCAGGCCCAGCGTCATGGGATGGCCCCGGTGCTGCTCCCCGGAGATGTCAAGAATGCCGGCCACATGACCGCAAGACGACATGATGGGCGCGGCCGCACAGGTCAGGAAACCATTGCGCTCCAGAAAATGTTCGGCGCCGTGGATTTCTACTGGGTTTTCTTCGGCAATGGCCGTGCCGATGGCGTTGGTGCCGCGGTGCTCTTCGCGCCAGGATGCCCCGGCGCTCAACGAGACGCGCTCGGCCTTGTCCACAAAGAGGGGATCGCCCAGGGTGTGCATCAGCGTGCCTCGGTTGTCAGCCAGAATGACCACACTTTGGCTGTGGCGCACCTGGTCAAACAGGTACTCCATCACAGGGCGGGAATGGGCCAACAGGTCGTGGTTGCGTGCTAAGGACTGGCGCAACTCGCTGCCGCTGCTGTGGTCTGCCGTGCTGAGGCGCCCAATCGGCTGCAGACCTGCGGCCATGCTGCGCTGCCATGAGCGCGCAATGCGCTCGGTGATGGTGCCGGGGGCTGTGACGCCGTAGGTCATCAGGTGCTGACGTGCCTGTCGCAGCACAGGTGTCGGGGTTGAGTGTTTCACGCGGTCTCCTGGGCGGGTACAAGTTAGCCCCGCTTCTCTGTCCCGCAGTTTAGGAGCGCCAGCGCAGCGCCGTCATGGCTGGCCGGTGTTTGTCCGTTTAACTGTCACATTTATTGACACATGTCCATGGACGGACAGATGTCTGTTGCGTTTATGCCAATACCAGGCTAGGCATGGTGGCAAAAAACCCAATCGAATCAATGGTTTGCGTTCTTGTTGCCCCATGCCGCAGGGCTGGCACGGCTCTTGATAAAGACAGCTGGCCCGCGAGGGACTATTTCCAACCTGCCCATCCATTCAGGAGACAACATGATCTATGCATTTCCCGGTGCCGCCGGCGCCAAAGTGGTTTTTAAAGCCAAGTACGACAACTTCATCGGCGGCAAGTTTGTCGCCCCGGTCAAAGGCCAGTACTTTGATGTGATCACCCCCGTCACGGGCAAGGTCTACACCCAGGCGGCGCGGTCTTCCGCAGAAGACATTGAGCTGGCACTGGACGCCGCTCACGCCGCAGCCGACGCCTGGGGCAAGACACCTGCCTCCGACCGCGCCAACGTGTTGCTCAAGATTGCGGACCGGATTGAGGCCAACCTGGAACTGCTGGCCTATGCCGAAACCGTGGACAACGGCAAGGCCATCCGCGAAACACTCAACGCCGACATTCCGCTGACCGTCGACCACTTACGCTACTTTGCCGGTTGCCTGCGTGCGCAAGAGGGCGCACTCTCCAACATCGATGAAAACACGGTCGCTTACCACTTTCAGGAGCCGCTGGGCGTGGTGGGCCAGATCATTCCCTGGAACTTTCCCATCCTGATGGCGGCCTGGAAACTCGCCCCGGCACTGGGTGCAGGCAACTGCGTGGTCCTGAAACCGGCCGAAAGCACACCCATCAGCATCCTGGTGCTGATGGAGCTGATTGCCGACCTGCTGCCCGCCGGCGTGCTGAATGTGGTGAATGGCTACGGCCGCGAAGCCGGCCTGCCGCTGGCCACCAGCAAGCGCATTGCCAAAATCGCGTTCACCGGCTCCACCACCACCGGTCGCGTCATTGCGCAGGCTGCAGCCAACAACCTGATTCCCGCCACACTGGAACTCGGCGGTAAGTCCCCCAACATCTTCTTTGCCGACGTCATGGACAAGGACGACGGCTTCCTGGACAAGGCCATCGAAGGTCTGGTGCTGTTTGCCTTTAATCAGGGCGAGGTCTGCACCTGCCCGTCCCGTGCACTGATCCAGGAGTCGATTTACGACAAGTTCATGGAGCGTGTCCTGAAACGGGTCGCCGCCATCAAGCACGCCAACCCGCTCGACACCGACAGCATGATGGGAGCGCAAGCCTCCAAGGAGCAACTCACCAAGATCCTGTCCTACCTTGATCTGGGCAAGCAGGAAGGCGCCGAAGTGTTGGCCGGCGGCAACCAGGCGCACCTGGGTGGCGATCTGGCAGGCGGCTACTACGTGCAACCCACGCTGTTCAAGGGCCACAACAAAATGCGCATCTTTCAGGAAGAAATATTCGGCCCGGTGCTAGCCGTGACCACCTTCAAGGACGAGGCCGAGGCCCTGGCCATTGCCAACGACACACTCTACGGCCTGGGTGCCGGCGTCTGGAGCCGTAACGGCAATGTGGCCTACCGCATGGGCCGCGCCATCAAGGCGGGCCGCGTCTGGACCAACTGCTACCACGCTTACCCTGCACACGCTGCATTCGGTGGCTACAAAGAATCCGGCCTGGGCCGCGAGAACCACAAGATGATGTTGAACCATTACCAGCAGACCAAGAACTTGCTGGTGAGCTACAGTGAGAACAAGCTGGGTTTCTTCTAAATCGAAGGTGATTAGCGCTTGACGCTAACCCAATTCCAGCGCAACGGCCGGGTTGGGCAGGCACCGATTTCTGGTACTCCAGTATGAGGTGACTGTCCAACCCGGCTGTTGCGCTGCGAGAGCCAGTAACTTGACTTTCTTGAGGAGCTTCATATGGTTGAAAAAGTGATTGCTACCCCCGCGGCGCTGGAACTAGTAGAGTTCTTGCAGAAAAAATACGGCACCGTGATGTTTCACCAGTCCGGCGGTTGCTGTGACAACAGTGCGGCCAATTGCTACTTGCCGGGTGAGATCACCATGGGCGCGGGCGATGTGTTGCTGGGCAAAATTGGGACGGCTGAGTTCTACATCAGCACCTCGCAGTACGCGACCTGGAAACACACCCAGCTCATCATCGACGTGATTGAAGGCCATGGCGGCACCTTCTCACTGGAGGGGCCAGAGGGCAAGGCATTTCATACCCGCTCAAGGGTGTTTACGACGGCAGAGTTGGCGGAGCTGGGTCTCGCCGAGTAGGTCTCAAGAAGACTCCCAAAGACTTGCGTTTTTTGGTCAAATTAGCCTCTAGCGCCCGCAGAGCATGCGCAAGCAGCTATGAAGTTTATAGCACAAACGATGAACTAATCGCGCTAGAATCAGGCAATGCAACAACTCCTGAATGACCTGGCGGACCTGAGTGGCTTGCGTGATCGCGATGCGCTCGATTTCGCACTGGTCCAGCTGTTCAGGACCTCTATTCTTGGCGACCATGGCTCGGTACGACTGGTACGCGCCATAGGACAAGCCCATGAGCAGCACTGGCTCATCAGGGCACAGGTTCACACCAGCCACGACGCCCCCACGCGGGATGTGGTTTGGTCCGATTGGAGCCACCTTCCCAAGCTATCCACATTTCCCAAGCGCGAACAGGCCATCACCAGCGGCAAGGTCATTTGCACCGTGGGGCCGCCCTGCACCACGATTTTCCCCATGGACACCCAGTCGTCCGTACGCAGCCTGCTGGAGATGGAGTCCGACCACCCGCTGTCTGAGCAAGTGTTGTCCATGACGCGCACCATGTTGCGCATGTACCAAAACCTGCTGGGGCTGCTGGACTATGGCGAGAAAGATGCACTGACCGAGTTGCTCAACCGCAAGTCATTTGACAGCGCGTTTGTGCGGGCCGCCGTGGAGCAAGACACCCCAGTAATCGAAGGCCAGATCAACCGGCGCACGGTGGGTGATGGTGGTTGCTACTGGCTGACCATGATCGACATTGACCATTTCAAACGGGTGAACGACAATTTTGGGCACCTCATCGGGGACGAGGTCTTGCTGCTTTTGGCCCGGTTGATGCGATCCACCTTTCGCCTGAATGACCAGTTGTACCGTTTCGGTGGCGAGGAATTCGTGGTCCTGCTGCGTTGCGCCGACCACGCCGACATCGCTTCGGTCATGGAGCGCTTTCGCCATGCGGTCGAGGAATTCGCATTCCCGCAGGTCGGCACCATCACGGTCAGCGTGGGGTTTGCCGGCTTGCGGGCTGACGACACGCCCGATTTGGCTTTTGACCGGGCCGACAAGGCCGTGTACTACGCCAAGGCCCACGGACGCAACCAGGTGATCAGCTACGCAGCGCTGGTGCAAGAGGGCGAGTTAACCGAGGTAGTGGAGCACACGACTGAAACCAGCTTTTTTTAGCCCTCCGTTCGCCAGCATAATCCACCATGTCTGAAGCGAACGCCCGCCCCGAATCACCCACAGTGCCCAATGGGGCCCTGGAGCAGTTGCAACTGGCGCTGCGCGAGCAGCAGGTCATTTTGGACACCGCTGGCGTGGGCATCGTGTTTATCAAACAGCGCGTTGTGATCCGCTGCAACCAGCGCTTCGCCAGCATTTTTGGCCATGCGCAGACGGCTGACATTTTGGGCAGCGCCAATGTATCGCTGTACCCCGACAAAGCAGCATTCCACGCGTTGGGCGAAGCGGCCTACCCCATCATGGCGCAGGGCTTGCCCTACCAATCCGAGGTGCTGATGAAGCGCCAGGATGGAGAAGTTTTCTGGGCGCACCTGACGGGCAAGCTGGTCAACCCGAACAACACCGATGAAGGCTCCATCTGGATCGTGGACGACATCAGTGCGCAAAAGACGTCGCAGGCCCAACTGCAGTTCGTCCTAAACGAGCAAAACCTGATTTTGGACAACGCCATGGTGGGTATTGTGTTCTTGCGGGACCGCATCGTTACCCGCTGCAATGCCGCCTTCGAGGGTATTTTGGGCTATGCGCCAGGCGAGCTGCACGGCGCGTCCTCCCGGCAGTGGTACCTGACAGAGCAAGAATGGGTGGCGGCCGCACGCGATTGCTACGCACCCTTTGCAACGGGCGCCGCGTTTCAAGGTGAAATGTTACTGCGCAAGAAGGATGGCTCACCCTTCAACTGCGACGTTCGTGCCAAGGCCATTGACCCCACAGACATGCGCAAGGGCTCCATCTGGATCATCATGGATATCACCGGCAGAAAACAAGCCGAAAATGAATTGTTGCAGGCCCACGCCCAGTTGGAACAACTGGTCGAATTGCGCACCCAAGAGCTCAGCCGGACCGTGGCGGAACTGGAACAGAAAGCCATTGAGCAAAAAGCGGCTGAGGCCCACATTCAGCGCCTGGCGCATTTTGATGCACTTACGGGCCTGCCAAACCGCGTGCTGCTCAATGACCGCAGCCAACTTGCCTTGAGCGTTGCACGGCGCAGCCACCAAACGGTGGCGCTGATGTTTTTGGACCTGGACCATTTCAAAAACATCAATGACTCACTGGGTCACCGCGTCGGCGATGAAGTACTGGTGGAGCTGGCCAAGCGTCTGAAGGCGGCTGTGCGCGAGCAAGACACGGTCTCGCGCCTGGGTGGCGATGA
Organism: uncultured beta proteobacterium; assembly: GCA_903944555.1. Taxonomy (GTDB): domain Bacteria; phylum Pseudomonadota; class Gammaproteobacteria; order Burkholderiales; family Burkholderiaceae_C; genus Allorhodoferax. The sequence continues at coordinate 8,306 of CAJASG010000050.1, read as the reverse complement.
ATTCATCTTGCTGCTGCCAGACACCGACGCGGCGGGCGCCGCCCAGGTGGCCGACAAGCTGCTGCGCGCGGCGCTGTGGCCCATTCAGGTGGAGCAACACGAGTTAACCGTGACGCCCTCCATTGGCATTGCCCTGTACCCCCAAGATGGGGCCGACCTGGACACCTTGTCCAAGTGCGCCGACGCCGCCATGTACCGTGCGAAAGGGGATGGCCGCAATGGCTACCGCTTCTTCACCCACGACATTCAGGCGCAGTCCGACCGCACGCTTTTGCTGGGTAACGCACTGCGCCGAGCTCTGGAGCGTGAGCAGTTGACACTGCACTACCAGCCGCAAATCTTGATGGCAACGGGCGCCACTGTGGGCGCCGAGGCCTTGTTGCGCTGGAACCATCCCGAACTGGGCGCGGTGTCACCGGCAGAATTTATCCCGATCGCTGAGACCAATGGCCTGATCCTGCCGATTGGGGAATGGGTCATTCGCACGGCGGTACAGCAATTGGCCCGCTGGATAGCGCAAGGCATGGCGCCCATCACCATGGCGGTTAATTTGTCATCGGTTCAGTTCCGCCATGCCAACCTGCCGCAATTGGTGTCCAGCATCCTGACCGAGGCAGCCCTGCCGCCGCATCTGTTGGAGCTTGAGCTGACCGAAGGCGTGGCCATGACCAACGCGCTGGAAGCGATTGCGGTGATGGACGACCTGCACCAGCGCGGCGTGCGCATGTCGATTGATGATTTTGGTACCGGCTATTCGAGCCTGAGTTACCTTAAGCGCTTTCAGGTCTACAAACTCAAAATCGACCAGTCTTTCGTGCGGGACATCACGGAAGACCCGGACGACAAGGCCATCGTCGGCGCCATCATCAGCATGGCCCAAAGTCTGGGGCTGAAAACCATCGCAGAGGGCGTGGAGACCGAAGGCCAGCTGGCCTTTTTGCGCGCCCGTGGCTGCGATGAGGTGCAGGGCTACCACTTCAGCAGACCGCTGAACGCCCAAGCCTTTGAAGACTTCGTGCGAGTCAACGGTTGATCTGCTGCGCCTCAGGCCCGTGCGCTGGGGCGGCTGTTGACCCGGTCGCGCCAGTCTTGCAACGCTGCCAGCCCGGCCTGGCTGGGTGAAAACTTCATCAACCCGCGGGCGAACTCCAGCGCACAAAACGCGGTGATGTCGGCAATGGTGAAGCGATCCCCCGCCATCCAGGGCTGTTGCTGCAGCAGTTGGTCAAACCATTTGGCCAGTTCTTGCACCTTTTCACCCTGCGATTTGCCAAACTCGGGAAACTGCGGGCTTTCCAGCACCGCCAAGCCGGGGTGGGTGTGGCGGATGCAGTTGGCGATGCCGCCCATCAAATACAGCTCAACCCGGCGGTCGGCCATTTCAATAAAGGCGCGCTCCTCAGCATCTACACCCATTAAATTGGGTTCGGGGTACAACCCCTCCAGAAAGGTGCAGATGGCGCGGGTCTCGGTCAGCACGCGGCCATCGTCCAACTCCAGCGCCGGCACCTTGGCCAGGGGGCTCTTGCTCAGGTACTCCGGCGTACGGTGCTCACCCTGGTTCAGGTCCACAAAAATCATCTCCAGACCGGTGATGTTTTTCTCGGCCATAAACATGGTCACACGGCGCGGGCTGGGGGCGCGCTGGGCGGTGTAGAGCTTCATTTGGAGCCGCCCATTTCCACCATGGTGCGGGCTTTCTCAGAAAATTCCTTGGCCTTCTCGGGGCTGTCGCGGCGCAGCTCCAGCGACGACGGTGGGGCCTGCAAGCCCCGCTCCACCGCTGGGCGCACGCGAATGGCGTCCAGCCAGCGCTGCAGGTGCGGCAGGTCGTCCACCTCGACACCCGACCAGCGGTGGGTGCGCACCCAAGCAAAGTTGGCGATGTCGGCAATGGAGTAGTCAGCGGCCAAATATTCATGGTCTTTCAGGTGGCCGTCCAGCACGCGGAAGAGGCGCTTGCTCTCGCCCTGGTAGCGGTCGATAGCGGGCTGGATTTTCTCCGGAAAGTAACGGTAAAACACGTTGGCCTGGCCCATCATGGGGCCAATGCCGCCCATCTGAAACATCAGCCACTGCACCACGCGCGATCGCGCCTTGAACTCGGTGGGCAGAAGCTGTCCCGTCTTCTCGGCCAAGTACATCAGGCAGGCGCCTGACTCAAACACGGCAAAGTCGCCTTCATCGCGGTCCACGATGGCGGGAATACGACCGTTGGGGTTGATAGCTAGAAACTCGGGCGTCTTTTGCTCACTCTTGGACAGGTCCAGCACCTTCAGGGTGTAGGGCAAGGCCAGCTCCTCCAGCGCAATCGACACTTTGTGTCCGTTGGGGGTGGCGGCGGTGTACAGATCAATCATGTTCAGAGTACCTCGGTAAAAATCAACTGCCCAGCATATCGCAGTGGTAGCAGTTGCGCCCACTGTGCTTGGCGGTGTACAGCGCCTGGTCGGCCCGCTGCACCAGGTCCTCGGGGCTGTCGGCGGCGCTCAGGGCGATACCGATGCTCACCGTCAGGCGATCTGCCACGGGCGAGTCGGCATGGGGAATAGGGCGATCCCGCAACAACTGCTGGATGCGCAGGGCCATGTCTACCGCCCCTTGCATCTCGGTGTGCGGCAGCAGCACCGCAAACTCTTCTCCTCCGGTACGTGCCGCCATGTCAACAGCGCGACCACAGGCCGAGCGCAACACCTCGGCCACAGCCTGCAACACGGCATCGCCCGCAGGGTGACCATAGTGGTCGTTGTAGCGCTTGAAATGGTCCACATCCAGCACAAAAAGGGCCAGGGGCTGGCCCGTGCGGCGCTCCCGGGCCGCCTCCAACGCCAGACGCGCATCAAATGCACGGCGATTGGGCAAAGCCGTCAGCTTGTCCGTCAGGGTCATGGTGGTCAAGCTCTGCACCTGCGTCTCGATCATGCCCAGCATGGTGTTGACCTCCGTTGCCAGCACCCCCAGTTCGTCGCGCCCCTGGATGTCAATGCGCTGGTCCCAAGCCGCCTGGTGCGACAGCGATAGCAGTTGACTTGTAAACCGGCGCAAACGCCGCACCAGCAGGAAATGCAGCAACCAGCCCAAGAGCAGTGCCATGCCCAGCGCGGTCCATACCAATTGGCGGCGCACCTGTTGTTGAAGGGCCTGGCCCTGGGCGTACATGTCGCGCGGCACTTGCACATCCATCACTCCCACCTCCGCCTGCGAAATATCCCGCAGCGGGTAGAACAGGTGATAGGCATCGGGGGTGTGCCGGGTCCAGATGTCGGCGCCGCCCAAGCTGCTGGCACTCAGAGCGCTTGGCCACATGGCCAGATCGTCCTCGCGCTTGAAGGTGGCACGCAGCGTGAAATCCAGCCCGGTTTGCTCCCGCAGTTTTGCCAGCCGAGCGGGGGTCAGCAATCGCCCCATAAGCACAGTACCGACAAAGTCACCACTCAGGTCGCTACGGGCAATACGCGCCCAGCACTGCATCAGCAAACCCAGATTGGTATCGACAATGCCACAGCGGGCACCATGGGGCTTGTCATTCGATGCGGCTTCGTAGTCCTGCAGGAGCTGGGTCGAGACAGCAATATCCTGCGTCTGGCTTTTGGCTTGAATTCTGGTCAGTACTTGCCATTGCGGGCCATACACCAACACCAAGGACAGATCGGCCGACTCCAGCGACTGGGAGTCGAAATTACTCCTGGCCCAGGCAGCGTGGGCCGCGGGTGTGCGGGCATAGTCGTACATATCCGTCCACTCGGCCCAGTCACGGGTCTGGCTATTCAGGCTGACCAAGGCCGCGTCCAGACCATGCAACACCCGCCCCATGTGCGCCACCAGTTCGCGCCGCTCCAGGGCTTCAAAACTGGTGTCCAAGCTCCGCTGCAACAGGGTCAAACTAACCCCGGCGAGGATGCCAAAACACGCCAGAAATGCGAGTAATATTTTTGAACGAATACCCATGTGAATTGCCTGACCGCTCCACAGCACGAGTCGTGACCTTAGCACAGGCTAACGCTACCCACTCAACGCCTACCTATCCGACGCCCCGCACCCAGTCTGGGTTTTGCTTACGCTGGAGGGATGTTGACCTGACAGCAATGAATTTGAGCATCAAATCAGCCCCAAGGCCATATGGAATAAGCGCAAGAAGCTATAAAAATCATAGCGAAATGTAGGGCAAACGGCAAAATTGCACAGAGGTTCCCACCTCCGCTAGAATAGGTAAGTAACTAATTACTTACCTATTCTCAAAAGGAGATTTTCATGGCACTGCAAATGACAGCCTCACGTCATCACCCCGCCCTGGTGGCCTTGCACTGGCTGCTGGCACTCATGCTGATGGTCGCATTGGCCATGGGGACCTTTGTGCTGAGCGGCATTCCAATGGAGTCCCCGGAAAAAATTGGCGCACTGCGGGGGCACATGGTGGTGGGCGTCTTGATAGGCTTTTTGATGCTGGTACGTCTGGTGGTGCGGCTGCGCACCCGCCATCAGCTTGCGCCCAGCCCCAGCAGCGGCAACCCACTGCTGGATGCACTGGGAACCTTCGTCCATCTGGGTTTGTACGCACTGGTGTTTGCCATGGCCGCCAGCGGCATGGCCACCGCGCTGCTCACCGGTTTGCCGGATATCGTATTTGGCGGCTCCGGCGGCGCAGTTCCCGCCAACCTGGCCACGGTGGCGCCCCGCATTGCCCACGGCTGGATTGCCAAAGGCATTGCCGCCTTGGTCGTCCTGCATGTACTGGGCGCAGTGTTTCACCAAGCGGTGCGCAAAGACGGCTTGATGGCGCGCATGTGGTGGGGTCCACGCTAAACCAGCGAAACCCACCACCTTGGGGAACTACCGGCAGGCGTGCAACACGTCGCGGGTGCGAATCGCTTCCTGCCGGGCCACGGCCGCAAAGTCGGCACCACCGGAGGCGTACAGAATCGCCCGCGAAGAGTTGACGATGATGGGCGCCGTGGTTTCACCGCCCGCAGACCGCCAACCGGCCTTCACGGTGGCCACCGCGTCGCCACCCTGTGCGCCCACCCCGGGGATGAGCAAGGGCACGGTAGGCGCCAAGGCACGCACCCGCTCAATCTCAGCCGGGTAAGTAGCCCCCACCACCAGCCCCAACTGCCCGTTCAGGTTCCACGGCCCTTGCGCCAAGGCGGCTATGTGTTCGTACAAGCGCGGTTGACCCGGCACGTCCAGCAGGCGCTGCGGCTGAAAATCGTCGCCGCCAGGGTTGGAGGTGCGGCACAGCAAGAATGCGCCCTTGCCGTGGTACTTCAGGTAGGGCTGTACGGAATCAAAACCCATAAAGGGCGACAGGGTGACCGCATCAGCGCCATAGCGCTCAAAGGCTTCAATCGCGTACTGCTCGGCGGTGCTGCCAATGTCGCCGCGTTTGGCATCCAGAATGACCGGGACTTGGGGCGCCGCGCGACGCATGTGCGCCACCAGCCGCTCCAGCTGCTCCTCGGCGCGGTGGGCGGCAAAGTAGGCAATTTGCGGCTTAAAGGCAATCACCAGATCGGCCGTGGCATCGACAATCGCCGCGCAAAAGTCGTAAATCTTGCTGGCGTCGCCACGCAAATGGGCGGGGAATTTGCTGGGCTCGGGGTCCAGCCCCACGCACAACATCGAACTGTTTTGGCGCTCGGCGGCGCGCAGCATGTCAAGGAAGGTCATACCGCCATTGTAAGAAAGACCGCCCCAAGCACCGCGGGCGCTACGATGGTTGTTTTACTACCCCGTTTTGCCATGCCACGAATCCAGCTAGAACCCGCACAGCGCTACCCCTTTGCCACCGAAATGCAGATCTACATCAGCCACGTCAACCAAGGCGGGCATCTCGACAATGCACAACTGCTGACGCTTGTCTCCGAGGCTCGGGTGCGTTTCTTCACCTGGCTGGGATATTTTGAGTTCAACGTGGAGGGGCATTTCATCGTGGTGGGCGACATCGTGGCCCAGTACAAGTCCGAGGGGTTTCACGGCGAAACCATGCTGGTGGAAATGAATCCTGCCGACTTCAATAAATACGGTTTTGATCTGCAATTTCGCATGAGCGACAAAGCCACAGGGCGGGAGGTGGCGCTGGGAAAAATCGGGATCGTTTTCATCGACCAACAGCACCGAAAGATATCGCTGATACCGCCCACGTTTCTGGAGCGGGCAACGCGGCTGTGACTTGCGCCATAAGGTGGCCTTAAGACTTGCACACGAAGATAGGGCGCTTCACCATTGCGCAAGCGCGCCCAAAATTACCTGAACATGCAATTTGCCGAACTAGAGCGCGACACGGAAGACACCGAGCACACGCCCGCCGAGCGCTTGGCCGCAGCTTCACGCAGTACCTGGGTCAGTGTGGGCGTCAACCTGGTGCTAACCGTTATCCAGATTGCAGTGGGGGTGCTGGCCAAATCGCAGGGTCTGATTGCCGACGGTATTCACTCGCTGTCCGATTTGGTGGCGGACTTTGTGGTGCTGTTCGCCAGCCACCACAGCAAAAAAGACGCCGATGAGGACCATCCGTATGGGCACCAACGGTTCGAGACGGCCGCCTCGCTGGTACTGGGAACACTCTTGCTGGTGGTCGGCTTGGGCATGCTGTGGTCTGCCGCCCACAAACTGGAGGCGCCAGAAACCGTGCAAACCGTGCACATCGTTGCGCTGTGGGTCGCCGGTGGCGCACTGATTGCCAAGGAATTGCTGTTTCGTTACATGCTGTCCGTGGCCAAACGGGTCAAGTCCAGCATGCTGGTGGCCAACGCCTGGCATGCCCGCTCGGACGCAGCGTCGTCCCTGGTGGTGGGCATCGGCATTATCGGAAACCTGGCGGGCTACCCCATTCTGGACCCGATCGCAGCGCTGATCGTAGGCTTCATGGTGACCAAGATGGGTTGGGGCTTTAGCTGGGACGCTCTGCACGATCTGATGGACCGTGCCGTGGACGAAGAAGAGGTGCAAGCCATCCGCACCACCCTCATTGAAACCCCTGGCGTCAGTGGCGTGCATGACCTTCGCACCCGAAAAATGGGCGACATGGTGGTGGTGGACGCGCATATTGAAGTCGATTCAACCATCACGGTAGAGGCTGGACACAACATTGCGGTGGAGGCGCGCCGCCGCGTGCTGCATCGCCACCGGGTGCTGAATCTGATGACCCACGTTGACCCTTTGCACAAACCCGATCTGGACCACGCCTGAGCACTATGAAACTTCTTCTCTCTACTTTTTCCGCCGTTCTCTTGAGCGCGCTCTCTGCCGGATGCAGTCAATCTGAGGGCTGGGACAAGGAATATGCCTGCACTGGGCAGGAGCAATCAAGCGCCTACTTCGTGGACAGTGACCCCGCTTCGTCCACCCAGAAAGGCTACCCGCTCACCATCGACTTTCACCTGCGCTCCAATACCGTCATGGTTAAAAGCGCGCTGGCTGCGGTCGATGCAAGCAGCGACGAGGCGTTGCGCTTCAGCGCGAAGAACAAGGGCTTTTGGATCAACGGCCAATTTGACAAGCGCGATGGCCAATTGACCGTGGTGGAGGAAAGGACCTTGGGCATTGCCGGGCGCACGCAGCAAATCCGGACCACCGGCCAGTATGTCTGCAACAAAATAGGCAGCGTTTGATGAATCCGCCGGCTGCATCCAAACTGCTTATTGGATGCTTGCTGCTGTGTGGCTCGCTCAGCTACGCCAGCATGTGTGACAGCGGACGCCAACAGTCACCCATTGACATCACCAGTACCAAGCGGCAAGCACTGGCGCCCCTGGATTTTCAGTACCGCCGGGCACCCTTGAAAATTGCCGACGACGGCCACACCGTGCGGGTGCGTTTTGCCAACGGCAGCCACCTGCAAATCGGCGCACAGCGCTACACCCTGCAGCAGTTCCACTTTCACACGCCGGGTGGCGACCGGATCGCTGGTGAGGAATTCCCCATGGCGGCGCACTTGTTGCACAAGAGTCAATCCGGTCAACTGCTCGCCGTCGTGGTGCTGTTTCGCATCGGCGCCGAAAATGCCCTGCTCAACGCTCTGCTCCCGCGCATTCCCGAGCGCGCCGATGGTGACCGCCTCTTGGCGGACACCAGCATGGATGCAGCAGCACTGCTGCCGACCCAGCGGGGCTATTACCGCTATCCCGGATCGCTCACCGCCGCGCCCTGTACCGAAGGTGTGGACTGGATCGTACTGAAGCAGCCGTTGGAACTTTCCGCCACCCAACTGGCGCGCTACCGAAAACGGTTTGCCGACAATGCCAGAGCGGTGCAGCCGGTGCACCAACGGGTGGTGCTTGAAACCAATTAAAAAGGAAATCGCATGC
>CAJASG010000049.1 GCA_903944555.1 uncultured beta proteobacterium | reverse complement strand
TTGCAGCAAGGTCCCTCGTGAGGTCCCTGCTGCGATTGCCTGTGGGTAACAGGTGAGGACAAGTTTAGGCCCCTGCGGCCCGCAGGGAATTGCGTAGTTGCGTCTGAATCCGTTTTTTTTGGCATACTCTGCCAATAAATTAATAAATTAGGGCAAACCCATGGTGCTGGACAGATTTGACAGGCATATTCTTGAAGTTTTGCAACTGGACGGGCGCATCAACAACCAGGATCTGGCCGAACGCATTGGCCTGTCGCCCTCGCCCTGCCTGCGCCGTGTACGGGCATTGGAGGAGTCGGGGCTGATCGTGGGCTACCGGGCGCTGCTGGATGCCAAAAAACTCGGCCTCACCCTGATGGCGCTGATCCACATCTCCATGGACAAACACACGCCGGAACGCTTTGCCAACTTTGAAGCCGCCGTTGCCGTGCTGCCCGAGGTGCTGGAGTGCCTGCTGATCACCGGGCAAGATGCCGACTACCAAATCAAGGTGGTGGTGCGCGACATGGACCATTACCAGTCGCTGTTGCTGAACCAGCTCACCCGCATTGAGGGGGTCACCGGTGTGCACTCCAGCTTTGTGCTGCGCCGGGTGGTGAATAAAACCGCCTTGGCAGTGTCCTGAAACCGGAGGCTACGCGATGTGTCTGATTGCCTGGAATTGGGCTCCGGCCAGCAACACGCCCTTGTTGCTGTTGGCCAACCGGGATGAGTTTTATGCCCGACCTGCAGCACCCGTGCATTGGTGGCCGGGCAACACGATTTTGGCCGGCAAAGACCTTCAGGCCGGCGGCACCTGGCTGGGTATCAGCCGCTCCGGGCGGCTGGCGGCCCTGACCAACTACCGTGGCCCTGACCCGCTTCGAGCCGACAGCCCGTCACGGGGTGCGTTGGTGGCTGATTTTTTAGAAAATGACACCGCGTCGGGGCCATTTTTGCACCTGTTAGCGGACCAAACCAAGGATTACAACCCGTTCAACTTACTGGTGTTCGATGGAACGACACTGATGGGCCTGCAAAGCCGTGCGGCCCAGGGTGGCCGGGTCATGGAAATGGCGCCCGGCGTCGGGGCGGTGTCCAATGCCGACTTTCATACGCCGTGGCCGAAACTGACCCGCTTGAGGACGCGCCTGCAAATGCAGCTGAACCAGGGCGACCTGGGTTCCGAGGACCTGTTGGCGCTGTTGCACGACCGCAGCACGGCGCAGGCGTCGGAGCTGCCCCACACCGGCATTGCGCTGGAATTGGAGCGTTTGTTGTCCGCGACTTTTATCGCCTCGCCCGGCTACGGCACGCGGGCCTGCAGTGTGGTCCGGCTGCACCAGACGCACGCAGAATTCACCGAGCAAAGCTACGATTTCAATGGATTGCTAGACCAGCAACACCAGCAGTTTCATTCTAGGGACCCCTACCCACAGATAGCGCCTTGAAGCGGCGCGGTTTTGCTCAAAATGGGGGGTTTAGTTCTTTGCCGCAAGTGTTCTGCATTGCGGCTTTCCCCCTATGGCGTTAGCCCCTGTCTGGTTGGTTTCTTTTTTCTTGCATGCATTGATCGGCTGGCGCGTCACACCCGGTTTGTTCGCGGTCTACGCGCCTTTGGCGCTTGCCTTTGGGGTCCTGCTGGTGCTCTCGGCGGCATTGGTGCCCATGGGCTTGGTGGCGCGGCGCGTGACCAAACCCCCGGTGTCCGAGGTGCTGACCTGGATGGGTTTGCTGTGCATGGGTTTGTTTTCAACCCTGCTGGTGCTGACGGTGCTGCGAGAAGGGGTGTTGCTGGTCGTCTTGGCGCTGAACGCCTTGTGGCCAGACACCCTGGCCATGGCGGCCCTCACCACCCATACGGCGCTGGCGCTACCGGTTGTAGGCGTACTGATCACGGCACTGGGGTTTTGGAACGCACGCCGCACGGCCAGCGTGGTGCACATTGACGTACCGATTACCAATCTGCCTGCCGTTTTGCAGGGTTTTACGGTGGCGCAGATCAGCGATGTCCATGTGGGGCCGACCATCAAAAGCGGTTATTTGCAGCGCATCGTCGACCAGGTCAACAGCCTCAATGCCGACATGGTGGCCATCACCGGTGATCTGGTGGACGGATCGGTGCGGGAACTGGGCGCCCATGTTGCGCCATTGGCAACCCTGACATCAACCCATGGTACTTTTTTTGTTACCGGCAACCACGAGTACTACTCGGGTGCCCACAGCTGGATTGACGCCCTTCGGGCCTTGGGAATCCAGGTGCTGATGAATGAGCATGTGGTGCTCCACCACAACAGCGATTCGCAGGACCCGGAACGCGCGGTGTTGGTAGTGGCCGGTGTAACGGACTTTACCGCCCATTTGTTTGACGAAAGCCACCGCAGCAACCCGGCCGAGGCCCTCCTGGATGCGCCACCGTTGACGCTATTCAAACTCTTGCTGGCCCACCAACCCCGCAGTGCACCAGCGGCAGCGGCGGCCGGCTTTGACCTGCAGCTGTCAGGCCACACGCACGGTGGCCAATTTTGGCCATGGATGTATTTTGTGAAGTTGCAGCAGCCCTTTACGGCTGGCCTGCACAAACTGGAATCCCTGTGGGTCTATACCAGCCGGGGCACAGGCTACTGGGGACCCCCCAAGCGCTTTGGTGCCCCTTCGGAAATTACCTGTTTGCGCCTGGTACGAACCTGAGTTCGCAACCCCGGTGCGCAGACACGCGGCCTTGCTCAGCGCGCGTCGGGCAGCTCGATCTTGACTTCAAGCACTTCCAGGTTGTCCTGGCGTTCCAGGTTGACCTTGATGTCATCCGGGTTGATCTTGATGTATTTACTGATAACCGCAATCAACTCGCGCTGCAAGGCCGGCAGGTAGTCCGGCTCTGCCGCGTTGCGTCCACTGCGCTCATGCGCCAAAATAATCTGCAGCCGCTCTTTGGCAACGCTGGCAGATTTCTTTTTTTCACCCGCGAAAAAGGAAAAAAATGACATGGTTTTACTTCCCTCCGAACAACCGTTTCAGCAGCCCCTGTTTGGGAGCTTCCGTAAAACGCATGGGTTTATCAGCCCCCAAAAAGCGGTCAATCACGTCTTTATAGGCTTCTGATACGTCGCTGCCTTGCATGTGTACCGCAGGAATACCCTGGTTGGAGGCTTGCAGGACCGACTCGCTCTCTGGAATCACGCCCAGCAGTTTGATGCGCAAAATGTCCTGAATGTCGTCCAGCGACAGCATTTGGCCCAAATCCACCCGCGCCGGGTTGTAACGGGTAATGAGCAAATGCTCCTTGATCGGCTCAAGACCTTCAATCGCACGCTTGGTCTTGCTCGAAAGCATGCCCAAAATGCGGTCTGAATCGCGCACCGAAGAGACTTCCGGGTTGGTCACCACCAAAGCTTCGTCGGCAAAATGCATGGCCATCAGTGCACCCGTTTCAATGCCTGCGGGGGAGTCACACACTATGTATTCAAAGTCCATGGCAGCCAGGTTTTGCAATACTTTTTCAACGCCTTCTTGGGTCAAGGCGTCTTTGTCACGCGTTTGCGAGGCCGCCAGCACGTACAAGTTTTCGCACTGCTTGTCTTTGATGAGTGCCTGGTTCAGATTGGCTTCACCCTGAATGACGTTGATCAGGTCATACACCACACGGCGCTCACAACCCATGATCAAGTCCAGGTTGCGCAAACCCACGTCAAAGTCGATCACCGCCGTCTTGTGCCCACGCATGGCCAAACCGGTCGCAAAACTTGCACTGGTGGTGGTTTTCCCCACGCCACCTTTGCCGGAGGTCACAACAATAATTTTTGCCATGGCTATCAATCTTTCCAATTAAAAATTCAAATCAAAATTCAGGTTTTCAAAGCTTCAAAGATCAGTTTTTCCTGACCGTCGTCGCTGAGCCGCACCTGGGCCGCCTGGCCACGCACATCGGGTGCCAGCGGCAACTCACTGGTGCGGTAGACCCCGGCGATGGAAATGAGCTCAGGCTCCAGGCACAAGGAAAAAATCCGTGCGTTGGTATTGCCGCGTGCGCCCGCCATAGCCTTGCCACGCAAGGGCGCGTACACATGGATATTGCCATCGGCCACCACCTCAGCGCCCTGGTTCACCATGGCCAGCACCACCAAATCTGCACCACGGGCATACACTTTTTGCCCCGAACGCAAGGGCTTGTCGATCACCATGGTGGCAGTGGCCGCTGGCACTTCGCGAACCACTTCACGCACTATTTCGTGAACTTCAGTTTTCACCACGGTTTGGACAACAGGCAACTCTGCCTGCGGTCGAACCCGGTGGACTTCCACCGGAGCTTCCACCAAGCCAACGGCCAAAGCCGCAGCCATCCATTGTGGACTTGCACCCCTGACTGCCACTGGCACCAAGTTGCACGAGCGCAGCGCTTTGAGCAAAGGAACCATGTCCTGCAAAGGCGTCTGTGCATCCAGATGCGAAAAATCAATCACCAATGCGTCGTGGTCGAAAAAATCGGGGCTTTCCCCTTCGGGTCCAAACTGTTTTGCCAGCTCTTCACTCAGAACATCCCAGTCGCTGGTCTTCAGTAAAAGCGCTACCAGCGGTAACTGGGCGCTTTTGATTTCAAAAGAAGCATGCGTAGCAGTGGACGAAGTACCTGGGATCGAGGCGGTCATGAAGGGGTGAAGACTGGTGAGACGGGTTTTGCAGACGGCAAATCTTACTTGATTGCAGCGGTAAAACGAACCCCAAACCCAGCTTCTTTGCAGATGTGCACATCTATATTTTTCGGTATTTTTTTCTGCGTGTCTTTTTGTTCTATCTCTTCTTATTTATCTATTTAAAGATAGTAGTAGTAGATAAGGGATAGCCAAATCTGTTGACAAGTCATTTTTATTATTATGAATCAATAGCTTACGTTACATCAACCCCTGTGCGTGACCATGCTTTGGTTTTGTACCTGAAAACTGGATAACTTTTTCAATTTTGCATTTGCTGTGGATAACTAGGACCTTATGCAAAAGCTATGCACAGGGTTATTCTTTGACAGGATTGCCAAAGAGGCGTGTAGAGTTCGGGTCCATGAAACTTGTTTTACGTATTCTTCTTGTTCTTTTGGTGGCAATCGGTGTATTTGCTTTGGCAGGTGTGCTGGCAACCTGGGCTCCCGATCGTTCGGTCAAACAATTGTCGGAACGCTGGGCATTGCCTCCGTCTTCATTTTTACCGGTCAATGGCATGCAGGTGCATCTGCGGGATGAGGGGCCGCGGGAGGACCCCAATCCCATCGTGCTGTTGCATGGAACTTCCGACAGCTTGCATACCTGGGCGGGTTGGAGTGAGGATCTGCGCCGTCAACGCCGGGTTATTCGTTTTGACTTGCCCGCGTTTGGGTTGACCGGACCGGATCCTCGCAATGACTATTCGATTGCGGCCTATGTGCGTTTTGTGACTGCGGTGGTGGACACCCTGGGAGTCAAGTCATTTGTACTGGCAGGCAACTCCCTGGGGGGACAAATTGCCTGGGCCACTGCGGTGGCGCACCCGGAGCGGGTCGTCAGCCTGGTACTGGTGGATGCAGCTGGTTACCCCTTGCAACCGCAATCGGTCCCAATCGGCTTTCGGGTCGCCCGTACCCCAGGCTTGCGCAAGGTGATGGAATTTGTCCTGCCGCGTGGAGTAGTCCAGGAAAGTTTGCGCAATGTGTATGGGGACCCATCCAAAGTCACTCCCGAATTGGTGGACCGGTTTTATGAGCTGACCCTGCGCCAGGGTAACCGTGCTGCGCTGGGCAGCCGGATGGAGCAAAAGCTGAGTGGGGATGAATCGCAAATCAAAACATTGAAAGTACCCACCCTGATTGTGTGGGGTGCCAAAGACCGGTTGATTCCATTGGAGAATGGAAGGCGGTTTGCAGCGGATATACGGAACTCTCAACTCGTTGTGTTCGATAATTTGGGACATGTCCCTCAGGAAGAAGACGCTCAGGCGACGGTAAAGGCCGTTAGACAGTTTCTGGGTTTGCGTTAGGCTGGGTTTTGCAGCCGTTTCTTTTTTCTGATCAAATCACAGTGTAGCGCGCGTAGATACTGCGCAAGCAGCTACTAAATTAATAGCAAAAATGGTGTCCTATGAGTGAAAAAAAACCGTTTGAAATTGCGCGTGAAACGCTGAAGCAGCTCACGGTCAGAAAATTGGCACCGACTCCCATCAATTACCAAACCCTGTACAACGAGATTGCCGGGGTTCCCCAATTACCCCAGTTTCCAGCGGATACCTTGCGTGATATCGCACAGGCACTGCCCGCCAAGACTCCGGGGCAGCAAAAACAACGGGGGTTGTTGGAGTACGCGATTGATCGCATGAACTGGGATGGGGTTAAAGCAGCACTGATCGCTTATGGTGGTTTCACACCGGCCACAGCAGACAGTGGTGTAACTGCCGTGGCAGGTATGGCCTTGGCAGTTGCCGATTCAGCAAGCAGCGGTGCGCCCGCATTGACCACTGATTTTTTGAAGCAAATCGGGCGTCTGATTGAATTTATGCAGCCTGCATTGGGCTCCGATGATGAACGGTTCACCGAGCAAACTGCGACCCTGCTGAAAGCCATCCGGCAACCAGCCTCCGATGTCACTACGGTCAAGCTCATGCTGGTGAACTACAGCGATCGGCTGTCTTTTGCCGCAGAAGACCAAGCAGAGATCAAAAAAACCCTGCTTAAATTATTGCATCTGGTGTTCGAAAACATTGCGGAGCTGAGTCTGGATGAACAATGGCTCAAGGGCCAAATGGACGCCCTGATGACAGCCACCGCACCGCCGCTTACCCTGCGCCGGCTCGATGACGTGGAACGGCGCTTGAAAGACGTCATGTTCAAGCAAAAGGATGCCAAGGGCCATGCTTTGCAAGCGCAAGAAGAAATGCGCAAGATGCTGGCGACCTTTATTGAGCGGCTGTCGCAAATCACCGAGTCCACCGGCAGTTTTCATGAACATCTGGAGAACAGTGCCCGTTTGATTGAACAAGCCAAGTCCCTGGCAGAAATTGCGCCTGTGCTCAAAGACGTGGTGGGTGCGACCCGCAACATGGCGCATGACAGCAAGATCTCTCGCGATGAGCTTGTGACCATGCGTGAACGTGCGCTGGCAACCGAGACTGAAATTCAAAAATTGCACCAGGAGCTGGACCGTGTCAGCGCCCAGGCGCGCCATGACCCCCTGACCGGGGCCTTGAACCGCAAAGGACTGGACGAAGCGGTAGACCGCGAGGTGTCCAACGTGCGGCGCAAAGACACGCCATTGTGTGTGGCCTTGCTGGATATTGATAATTTCAAAAAGTTGAACGACTCCATGGGGCACGCCACCGGCGATGTTGCGCTGGCCCATTTGGCATCCGTGGCACGCGAATGCATGCGCCCCCAAGACACACTGGCCCGCTATGGCGGCGAAGAGTTTGTTATTTTGCTGCCCGATACGCCGCTGGACAAGGGCATAGAAGCAATGACACGTTTGCAACGCGAGCTGACCAAGAATTTTTTCCTTGCGGGGAGCGAAAAAGTTTTGATCACCTTCAGCGCCGGTGTCGCGCAGCTGGACAAGGATGAAAAAGGTGCGGACGCCATCAAACGGGCGGATCAGGCCATGTACCTGGCGAAGCGGGCGGGTAAAAACCGGGTGGTTGGTGCTTGATTTACTGAGAGCGAGAAACGTATGAACTATTTGATTTTGGGCTTGGTCATTTTTTTGGGGATCCACTCCATCCGAATCGTGGCGGAGGGTTGGCGCACAGGCGCCCGCGCGCAGTGGGGTGAAGCCGCATTCAAGGGGGTGTATTCCCTCGTATCCTTGGTAGGTTTTGGGCTGATTATTTATGGGTTTGGTCTGGCACGGGAAGCTCCCACCATGCTGTGGATGCCGCCACGCGGCATGCGCCATGCGGCTTCGTTGTTGACGCTGATTGCCTTTGTTTTCCTGGCCGCCGCGTATGTGCCCCGCAATGCACTCAAGGCGCGCTTTCACCACCCCATGGTGTTGAGCGTGAAAATCTGGGCCCTGGCGCACTTGCTGGCCAATGGCAGCCTGGCGCACATGGTGCTGTTTGGTTCATTTTTGGCGTGGGCGGTGCTTGATTTCATCGCGTCACGCCGCAGGGACCGCGCACTGGGCACCACGTACCCGGCAGGCGCTGCGGCAGGTACCCTGACCACCTTGGCGGTGGGCGCGGGCGCATGGGTTGTTTTTGCCCTGTACCTGCATGGGCTGCTGATTGGGATTCGGCCGTTCGGTTGAATCCGCAGTGGTGCGGCTGACAAACGCTATTTGTCCAGCCACCACTGGATGATGAATTTGGCGACGAAACCAACCATGCCGAAGGCCAGTCCGATAAAAATCACAAAGGTGCCAAACTTGCCGGCCTTCGATTCCCAGGCCAGGTGACCAATGATGAACAGCATGTAGAGCATGAAGCCCCCCACGCCAAAGCTGAGCCCAAAGCCGGCAATTTGCTCTTCAGAATAACCAAACATCAACGATTCCCCTGGGGCGTTGGGGGTGTAGCAAGTGGCTCACGGGGTTCCAGGGTCGAGGTGTCGACCAGGTCACGGTAGGCATGCCAGCTGGCATGGCCGAGCATCGGAATGACTGGGATCAAGCCCAGCAGCAATGAGCCCAGACCTAGCAGGGTAAATACCATGATGATCATGGCCCACAGGGCCAACGGGCCCGGATTGGCGAGCACCGTTTGCCAGCTGGTCAGCACCGCTTGCATCAGCGTGACGCGGCGGTCCAGCAGCAAAGGCATGGACACCACGCTGGAGGCAAACAGGGGTGCGGCCATGATGCCGCCCATGGCCAACCACAATTCAAACAGCCAGCTGTTCCGGGCCAAGATGACATGGTGAACAAAATCAAGCGGCGTATTGATGGGCACGGGTGCTAAAAGCGTGATGAGGGCAGCCGAGGTCAGCACCCAGCCCGTTGCAGCCAGTGCCAGGAGGGTGCCAAACTGCACCATGCACCAGTAGTCGTTGCCCCATTTGTTGAAGTGGCTGTTTTGCCAGTTCAGCCAGGTTTTGAGCACCACACTGAAGTCGGCTTTTTCACCCCGTTCCAGCGCGCGGCTCAGCGCATACAGACTGGTGGCCAGCACCGGGGCCACCACCAGAAAGCCGGAAATGGCACCCGCCAGCAACCAAAAGCGGTTGTAGGCGTAACCAATGATGATCGCGCCAAAGACCACCATCACCGAACCATGAACAAGGCTCACCCAGCCGGTGCGAACAATGTCCTGCCACGCCCGCACCAGCCAGATGAGTGGTTGCATGGGGCCGATGGTGCGCACCCGGGGAAGTGGGGAATGGTTCATGGGCATGAGAGTGTGATTATGGGTGTCCACGGAGTGTAGACGTTGGCCGATACGCCAGCGTTATTGCGCTGCCCCGCATAATGGGTTTTTTAAGATTGCAGGAGTTATTTGATGCCCCGTCCCGTACTCGATGAGTCCCATATTCACCCCGCCATTCGTGACCGTGTTGCAACACAGCACCAAGACATTGTGAAAGAGGTACAGGCTGCAGTGACAGCCCATGCGGTGGTGGTGGTGGGGATGGGCCTCAACCCGATGCCCAAACGCGCCAGGGCGGCGCTGAATGCAGCCGGTGTGCCCCACACCTATCTGGAGTACGGCAACTACCTGAACAACTGGCGCCGCCGCAACGCCTTGAAAATGTGGACCGGCTGGGCCACATTTCCCATGGTGTTTGTCAAAGGCACCTTGGTGGGCGGGGCCACCGATGTTGAAAAACTGATTGCCAGTGGCGAGCTGAAAAAACTGCTCGCCTGACTGGCAAGGGCTGCGCTTATTGCTTGGGCGCTGTCGGTGTGGTGGGAGCTACCGGCGTGGCAGGGGCGTTTTTACCGGACTTTGGGCCCATTTTTGAACCGTGGTCATTGCCATGGCGACCACCCATTTGGGCATGCGCGCTGTCAAAGATCTTCTTTTGCTCGGCGTTGAGTGCGGCATAGAAGGTTTTGGTGGCTTCATCATGTTTGTCCATTGAGGCCATCATGTCGGTGTGGTGCTGGTTGCGCAGAGATTTCATTTTCTCAATACGCTCAGGCGTAGTGAGCTTTTCCATCTCCGCCCGGTCCGGGTGCTGGTTCATCATGTTGGCCGGGGGTTTCATGGCGGCGGTATAGGCTGTCCATGCGCCCTCTTGTGACGCGGTGATTTTGAGCTTGGCATGCAGATCCGCGTTGCGTTTTGCCATCCGGGCCTCCATTTTGGTGGAATCCATTTTTCCCATGGAGCCCTTACCATCGTGCATCGCCATGCCGCCTTCGCCCATCATGCCGCGGTGCTCGCCCATGGGGCCAGAGCCTTGCGAGAACACGGCGAACCCTGCGGTAGCCAAAAGACCTGCAACGACGAGAGATTTGAATACGGGTTTCATGGAAGTTCCTTTTTGTGAGGTCTGACGCGGGAATCGCGATCAGCTTGGGGTCAAGTTTGCGGCCCCTTTGTATCTGTGGCATTGCGGCGGGATAAGGCAATGTAAAGTTGCATGAAAATTGTTAAATGGTTTCATAAAGGTAGATATGTTTAAAAACGTGATGGTGTACCGCATGGTGTCGGGCTGGTCTGCAACGCAGGCCCAGCTGGAAGAGGCGCTGGACGGCGCGCGCTTCGTGGAGTGCGGTGCGTCGCAGGAGAAATCGGTCGGCTGGACCCCGCCGCGTGGTGAGGCGCATGGCCCGCTGGTGGAAATCGTGGGTGGCCAGTGGCTGCTCAAGCTGCAAATTGAGGTGAAAACGGTGCCTGGGTCGGTGGTGAAGCGCAAGGTGCAAGACCAGCTGGACCATATCGAGGCGACGACCGGGCGCAAACCCGGCAAAAAGGAAAAGCGTGAACTGCTGGAGGACGCCCGGCTGGCACTGCTGCCCATGGCGTTTACCAAACAGTCCAGCGTCATGGTGTGGATCGATCCCAAGGCCCAACTGCTGGTGCTGGACTCGGGCAGCCAGGCCAAGGCCGATGAGGTGATGACGGGCCTGATCAAGGCGATTGAGGGCCTGGCCGTGGTGCTGATCAACACCCAGACTTCACCCGCCGCCGCAATGTCGCACTGGTTATCGACCCGTGCGGCGCCGCAGGGCTTCAGTGTGGACCGTGAATGTGAGCTCAAAGCGGCCGACGAATCCAAGGCGGTGGTGCGCTACACCCGCCATGCGCTGGACACCGATGAGGTCAGCCAGCACATCGCCACCGGCAAGGTGCCGACCCGTTTGGCGCTGACTTGGGGGGACCGGGTCTCGTTCGTGCTGACCGAGGCTTTGCAGCTGAAAAAGGTCACATTTTTGGAGGTGGTGTTTGAAGGCGCGCCCGCGTCACCGGGCGACCGCAAGGACGATGGCTTTGATGCAGACGCTGCCATCGCAACCGGCGAGCTGGTGCAGCTGATTCCGGATTTGCTGGAAGCCCTGGGCGGAGAAGTCGCGCTGGCGGCTTAATCGCGGCGATGGTCGCGGTGCTCGTCCCGGCGATCATCGTGCCTGTCGTGGCCATGGCCGCGCTCGTCGCGCCAATGGCGGCGGTTGTCATGTTCGTAGCGTTTCCATTGGTGACCATGGTCGCGCCCGCGGTCCGCGCGGTAGTCGTTGCGGTAGCTGACCTGGGGGTGGCGCATGTCCCGGTCTGAAGCCTGGTAGCTGGGTTGGTGTTGCGTCACACCTTTGCCAATACCGGCCCCGGCGGCTCCACCGGCACCGGCACCTAAAACCGCACCGGTTCTTCCGCCCACGGATTGACCCACCGCGGCGCCCGCTGCACCACCCACCGCGCCACCAATCACGGCACCGCTCTGGCCGGAGCCACGGGTGCTGACGGCGGCACCGGTAGCACCACCGATGGCGCCGCCTATGACGGCGCCGTTGCGTCCCCCCACCGATTGACCGAGCACGGCGCCTGCGGCCGCGCCTACACCCCCGCCAAGAAGGGTTCCGACGTCATTGGCCTGTGCCGAGTGCACCAAAGCAAATATGGTGAAGGCTGCGACCAAGGACCGCAACAGCGGGGATGTGCGCGTGGGAGTGTGAAACGTCTGCATGTCAGAGGGGTGGGCCTTGTGCCCGCGCCGCTAAACGTAGCGGCTTGTGTCCCTCTAACGGCCCAGCGCAGGCCTGGATGACCCTGGTAACAAGGTCTTACAAATGCGCGGGTGGCTTTAGTCAGCCCTTGTTCTTCATGGCGCAGGTGTTAAAACCAAAGATGGCGTAGGGAGGGCACCAACCGATAGCACCGGTGGCCAAGGGGACGACACCCACCCATCCCCAAACACCGACGGTGCCCGTTGCGGCCAAGCCGATCAGTGCCAGACCGAGGGCAATACGGGCGATGCGGTCCATGCCGCCAACGTTGAGTTTCATGATGCATTCCTAAAGAGTTGTTGATGGCTGGATTAGGCGCTGAGTGGTCGGCAATGTCTGTGACACAAGTCACCCACGGGTTTGCGCCGTCAGAACTCAATACGCTCAAAATCTTCTTTGGAAGAGCTGCAATCGGGGCAACGCCAGTCATGGGGAACGGCATCCCACCGCGTGCCCGGGGCGATACCCTCCTGCGGCCAGCCTTGCGCCTCGTCATAAATGAAGTTGCAGCTTTCACACTGCCATTGCTGTGCGTCCGTTATTTCTGCGGTCATACAGTGGGGCCCTTAGCCGCAGTTTCGGATTTATGCCAGCGCGTGAGAAGCTTTTGCCGTGCTGATGGCTGCATGTTGATTTTGCTCAGGTCGCCCGCGTAGTGGGCCACAACGCGATGGTCCATCAACGAAAACCACAGCGGGGAGAAGTAGGCCACGGTGATCATCGTGGCATAGCCTGCGGGTAGTTGGGGTGCCGCATCAAAATGCCGAAGCGCCTGGTAGCGCCGCGTCGGGTGGGCGTGGTGGTCAGAGTGCCGTTGCAGGTGGTACAGCAGGATGTTGCCGACAATATGGTTGCTGTTCCAGGAGTGCTCTGGTTCGCAGCGCACGTAGCGGTTGGATGTGTCCTTTTGGCGGAGCAGCCCATAGTGCTCAACGTAGTTCACCACCTCCAGCATGGACGCACCGTACAGACCTTGCAACACCAGAAAAACCAGCACTGGCCACCCCAGCCAGACTGCCAAACCGCCGTAAAACACAAGGCTCAGAGTCCAGGCCTGAAGGTTGTCATTGTCGATACTCAACGCGCTTTTGCCCTGCCGATTCAGGCGTTCGCGCTCCAGTTCCCATGCTGAGCGCAGACTGCCTATAACCGTGCGCGGCAAGAATGCCCAGAAACTCTCACCCATGCGGGCGCTTGCCGGGTCTTCCGGGGTGGCAACCCGTTTGTGATGGCCGCGGTTGTGCTCAACATAGAAGTGCCCGTACATGGTGGGTGCTAACGCGATCTTGGCCAGCCAGCGGTCCAGGGTTTCCTTTTTGTGCCCCAGTTCATGCGCGGTGGCAATTCCAATGCCGTTAAAGGCGCCAACCGACAGGACCAGTCCGGCAAAGGCGTACCACGGCAAGGACTGCGTCGCCGCCAGCCATGCGCCAAACACCGTGCCCGCGATTTGGAATGGCACATAGGCCCAGACCAATGCGCGGTAGAAGACGTCCTGATCGAGTTGCGCAACCGCAGACTCAGGGGGGTTACTGAAGTCCTCACCAAATGCCACATCCAGCAAG
>CAJASG010000048.1 GCA_903944555.1 uncultured beta proteobacterium | reverse complement strand
GGTGCAGGACTGTCCGCTGGCCGACAAACCGCCATGGATCCGCCTATGACAAACCCTAACGCTACGCCAGATATTCGACAACATTTGCAGTCTACGGTTTTTGCGTTTTTGGGTGAGGATGCACTGGACCGTGTTTGCCGCCTTGCGCGGGTAGAGCATTGCAAAGTCCCGACACTGCTCAGCGCCGCTGGCGAGCAATCCCAGTACTTGCGTTTGGTGGTGGCGGGCCATATTGAAGTGATTGCCCGCAATGCCTCCGGCGCCGAGTTTGTGGTGGGTTACATCACGCCCGGTGGTTGGGCAACTTGGCTTGCGTGTTTTATGGAGAGTCCGCCAGACAACGACTTTTACAGCGGCGCATCCAGCTGTTTTATTGCGCTGCCAATTGCAGAGGTGCGGAGCGTTTGCGCACAGCATCCACAAATCTATCCCCTCATCATCCAGCAGATTGGACGCCGCATGCGGCTGCTGATTGAATGGACAGGGCAGTCCGTTTTGGTAGGACCGGTGCAGCGACTCGCCAAACTGCTGCACATCATGGTGCGCGAGCAACAAGCACCAGGGAACCAGGCGATCCTGCATGTCACCCAGGCCCGGTTGGCGAGTCTTGCCCGTTGTTCGCGGCAAACCGCGAATGAATTGCTGAAGACGCTGGAAAAAAATGGCTTGCTGGTCTGCGCCTACAGCACCATTGAAATTTCGGATGTAGCCCGCCTTGCCGCATTTGCAGACGGTGGCGCAACATGAGTTGCAGCGCGGACTAAAGCGTAATCTCGACCACCACTGGGGCGTGGTCGCTGGGGCGCTCATTCGTGCGGGGTTGCTTGTCAATGACGCAGGAGGTCACCAGGGGCTTGAGTGCATTGCTGACCAAAATGTGATCGATGCGCAAGCCGCGGTTGCGCCGGAAGGCAAAGTCCCGGTAGTCCCACCATGAATAGCTTTTGGTAGGCTGCTCAAAGAGCCGATAGCTGTCGTGCAGGCCCAGCGCAATCAAGGCGCGCAGGTGGTAGCGCTCTTCCTCGGTGCAGTGAATCTGGTCGCGCATGCCTTCGGGGTCCCACACATCTGAATCGTCAAAGGTGATGTTGTAGTCACCCATCAGCACCAAGTTGGGGTGGGTGACAAGCTCGGCTTTGACCCAGGCGCGCAGCCCCTTGAGCCACTCCATCTTGTACTCAAACTTGTCGGAGCCCGGCGCCTGGCCGTTGGGGAAATAGGCGCCAATCACGCGCACGCCGTCCACGGTGGCGGTGATGACGCGGGACATATCGTCGTCAAAGCCGGGAATGTTTTTAACCACCTGCTCAGCCGGTGTGCGGCTGATGAGTGCCACGCCGTTGTAGGTTTTTTGGCCAAACCACTGCGCACAGTAGCCGGCTTGGGCGAACGCGTCGGCGGGGAACTTGTCGTTCGTCATTTTCAGCTCTTGTAGCGCCAGCACATCGACCGGATTGGCCTGCAGCCAGTCCAGCACCTGCGGCAGGCGAACTGTGAGTGAGTTGATATTCCAGGTAGCGAGTTTCATCAAAATAAATGTAAAAGAGGGCCAAAGCCCCCGTAGATACTGCGCGAGCAGCTATTAAATATGTAGCGCTGCAAGCACGCCAACGACCAGTCCCAAGCCTCCGGCACCGAACATGGCGTACTCCAGCCACTTCTTTTTGGTCAGCAGGGCAATGGCTGCCAGGGCAATACATACCTGCAATACGGTGGTCGATTGCGCCCAGCGGTGGTGCTGGTGCATTTGCTCGTCACTTTTGTGGTCCCACTCGGTAGCTTCTGCTTCGAGTTTGTCGGCAACGAGCTTGATGTCGCCCTTTTCCTTTTCGTAGCGTTCAACTTTGGCTTGGTACTTGGCCTTTTCTTCGTCGCGTGGTGCCAGATCGCGGGACATTTCCGCCAGGGATTGCTTGGTACTCTTGGACTGGAAATAATTCCACTGGTTGGAGGCCTCCGTCTTCTTAATGGCCGCGTTGTTCTTGTAGAGGCCTGCATTGGCCTGGGTCGCGCCGCCCATGTAGCCAAAAATGGCACCCACCGTGGCGATGATGGCAGTAAACATGGCGATCTGATTGATCATGCCGCCGCTGCCGTGGTCGCCACCGTGCCCGCCCTGTTGGGCGTGCTCCAGTTCGTGGTCGTGCGGGCCGTGTACGTGAAATCCGTGTCCTGACATAGGTGAAGTCGCTTTAAATCGGTTGAAGGGGGGCTTCAGTGTGTCGGATCAATGTGACAAAACTGTACTGCAGGCCATTGGTCGCTACATGCGATTCGCGGGTTGACTCCACCCAGTCCGATCCGAAGGTCGGCGCAAATGCGTCGCCTTCAAACGGAGCATCAATCTCGGTCACGACCGCCGTGTGGGCCAGTGGCATCGCTTGCGCGTAGATCTGGGCGCCGCCGATGACCCACACATCTGGAACACCGGGTGACAACTGCGCGCAAATTGCCAGTGCTTCGTGCAGATCGTGTGCAGGCTGGGCGCCATTGGCGTGCCAATCGGGCTGGCGTGTGATGACCACGTTGGTGCGTCCAGGCAGTGGGCGAAACCGGGGTGGCAGCGAATCCCAGGTCTTGCGACCCATGATGACCGGGCAACCCAGTGTGGTGCGCTTGAAATGCGCCAAGTCTTCCGGCAGATGCCAGGGCAGGGTGCCGTCTTTGCCAATCACGCCATTGGCGGCGCGGGCGAAAATCAGGTGGAGTCGTGGTGCAGTGGTGGCCATGCGCCTATTGTGCCGTGCCCGGCTTAGGGGCAGGCCACAGCACGCTGGCGATGGCCGCCATCACAAACAGCATGGCCAGCCAGTCCTGCCAATGGGGCGACTCACCCAAAATAAAGGTGGCACTGAGGGTTCCCACCAAGGGGACTGCCATGAGGCTCATGGCGCTGGTGGCGGGGGGCAAGTTGCGGGCCATACCAAACCAGATCAACTGGGCCACGCCGTAATTGATCAGCACGCCATAGGCCAGGCTGACCCACATCAGGGCAGAAAACCCCGCCACGGGCTTGGGTTGCTCCAGCGCCAGCGCCATGACCCACACCACGCCGCTGCCCAATAGCAGCATCCAGACCGTGACCACCACGGGCGCGAGCGTCAGGTGGGCACGGCGAAACAGCACCGTCCCCAGTCCCCAGCACAGGGCCGCGCCCAGCATCCAGGCGACCCCATTGGGGCGTCCGCTCAAGCGCTGCAACTCATGCCACAGCAGCAGTCCAATGGCGACGCCCGCGCACAGCACGGCCAGGCGGACACGCGGCGTGATGCGTTCCCCAAAAAAGAACGCACCAATCAGCACGGTAAAGATGGGCATGGTGAAACCCAAAATGGCCGCTCGCCCGGAGGCAAGCTCCTGCACCCCGAAGATCGACAGCGTGTGCCAGCCCAGCACGTTGGGCAAGCCCAGCATCGCGATGGCAAGCCATTCGCGCCCTTTGGGTAGCATGCGCTCGCCTTGCATGGCCACGTACATAAATAGCCAGGCGGCCCCCAGCGACATGGTGCTGGCGCGAAAGTACAGCGGCGTCATGCCCTGCAGCGAGAGTTTCATCATGGGCCAGTTCACGCCCCACATGAGCGTGAGGGCGGCTAAGGCCCAGGCTTGGCGACGGCTGATCAAACCGCGACCGGCGCCTTGATGGCGGGGTGGCATTCGTAACCCTGCACCTCGAAGTCTTCAAACTGGTAGTCAAAGATGTTGTCTGGGCGACGCAAGATGCGCAGCGTGGGGTAGGCCATAGGCGCACGGCTGAGTTGCAACTCAACCTGTTCCGTGTGGTTGCTGTAAATGTGGCAGTCACCACCGGTCCAGATGAAGTCGCCCACGTCCAGGTCGCATTGTTGCGCCACCATGTGGGTGAGCAGGGCGTAGCTGGCGATGTTAAAGGGTACGCCCAGGAAAATGTCGGCGCTGCGCTGGTACAGCTGGCAGGAGAGGCGGCC
>CAJASG010000047.1 GCA_903944555.1 uncultured beta proteobacterium | reverse complement strand
GTTTGCAATTGGGTTTCTGTGCGCAGGTAGACCGTGGTGCCCACCACCAACTGCATCAGCGCAATGGTGATCAGGGGCACGGCCATAAAACGCAGCCGGTGGCCATTGGCCCACAACCACACCGCCACGCCAATCGCAATCAAGCCCACCGCGATAAAGAGCAGGCTCTCCTGCTTCTCGCCTGCAAAGTATTGCGTCATTTCTTTCACCATGGTTCTGTCTTTCAAAATTTTTAACGACTGACTCAATGCATGGGGGGCGACGCGACGCGCTCGTGCCCCATACGGTACGCGCCTGGCGTTTTGCCGGTCCAGCTTCTAAAGGCACGAATGAAGGAATTGCTTTCCTGAAAACCCAGCAGCCATGAAATCTCGCCGGGCGAAATCGTGGAGTTGATCAGGTAGTGCTGCGCCAACTCTTGGCGCACGGTATTGAGCACATCCTGAAAACTAAGCGCCTCGTCGCCCAAATGGCGCTGTAATGACCTTTTGCTCAGTGCCAAACGCTGTGCCACCGCGTCAATCGAACTTATTCCTGCCGGGAGCATTTCCAACAACACGGCCCTGACGCGCTCGGCCGTACTGGCCTGTTCGTCCAGCGCACTGAGCCGCTTGCGCAGGCCCGGCTCAAACGCCTGCCACATGGCCAGGTTGTCGGTGAGGAAGGGACGTTTGGCGTCTTGCGCCGAAAAGCTAATCCGAATCGCGTCAGTCTGCTTGAGCGGACACCCAAAGAACGCTTCGTAGAGATCCCCATTACCGGGTAAGTCCGGCGTAGACGCGGCCAGCGGCACGATGCGCTCGCGGGTGGCAAGCCTTGCCAATTGCGTGAAAAACACCAGCTCTGCAGCGCTCAGGCTGCGCGGAATCGCTTGCGTATTTCCGTAGCAGGCCAGGGTCACTTTTGTTTCTGTGTTTGAGATGTTCACCTCCATCGTCAACGGACCGACCAGACGTTTGTACTGTGCCAAGCGCTGCAAGGCGGTATTGAGGTCGGGGCTGCACAGGCACGCAAAGAGCGCGGGGTCAAACGCCTCCGCAGAAATGACCTGCCCCAGTTTCAACGGCAATTCATCCGCTCCGGCCACTTGCTCCAGGCCGCGCCAGAGATTGAAATACTCCTCTGGCGACAGGGTCGCATCCTTGCGCGCAAACAGGTCGCCCGGCAGCCGGGCGAAAGCCAGCACATCGGCCGGGTTGAAGCCCATATCGAGGATGAGCAACTTCCAGCCCATTTGCACACTGAACCGCGTGGCCTGTTTCACAGTAGGTGCTCCTAAAGCTGGTGGACCAGAACTATTTGGCTTGGCTCATGATGGCCATGTCAAACACCCGGTCCCCAAAGTATTTGCGAATGAACATCAGTGGTTTTGCCAGCTTGCCCACCACGTAACGGGTTTTGGGGCGGCGCGCACGCACCGCTTGCAGTATGGCATCGGCCACCACCGACGGGGGCGACGCAGCACCGGCCTTTCCGTAGGAGCTACGCATGGCTTTGGCCATGGCGTGCGCCAATGCCTGGTAAGGGCCGCTTCCTGAACGCTTGAGCATCGGCTCCAACATGATGTTGCCCCACTCCGTGGCAATGGCCCCTGGCTCAATGATCACCACCTGGATGCCGAAAGGCGCCAGCTCAATGCGCAGGCAGTCGCTCCAGCCTTCCACGGCGTGTTTGGTGGCGTGGTACCACGAGCCCAGCGGGGTGTAGATCTTGCCGCCCATGGAGGAGATGTTGATGATGGTGCCCGCGCCCTTTTTGCGCATAGCGGGCAGCGCCAGTTGCGTGAGGCGGGCCATGCCAAACAGGTTGACCTCAAACTGGTAGCGCGCATCGTCGATGGTCGACTCTTCCATGGCGCCATACATGCCAAAACCGGCATTGTTCACCAGCACATCAATGCCGCCATGCCCACCCTGGATTTGCTTGACCGCAGCCAGTACGTCTTCGTCTACGGTGATGTTCATCTTCAGCGGTATGGCACCCAGCGCGCGCAGGTCTTCCATTTGGTCAACACGGCGCGCGGCTACGTAAACCACCAACCCGTCTTGCAGCAAGCGCTTTGCGGTTTCTTTGCCCATGCCGGAGGACGCCCCCGTGACCAGTGCGACTTTGGGTGCAGATGATGTGGATGCCATTGATAACTCCATGTAGGGTTGTTGTGCGAATGGGGGAATCGTAGTTTCTGTGCTGTGATTTGTCGCAATCAGATCACGCCAATGAACATGCAAAAAATGCCACTGGGCGTGGGCTGACCCGTGAGCACCCCTGCGCATCGCGCCAAAGGCCTTAATTCAACAGGGGTTTCTTCTAGTTAAATCAATCGTTTGATTTAACTAAATACAATGGGCGTCATGAAAAATGACCTTAAGCCCCTGCGCAGTGATGGCGTGGAGGCGCGTAACCGCCTGCTGGACGCCGCCTTGGCACTGTTTGCTGAAAAAGGCTTCGCCAAGACCTCCACCCGTGAGATTGCGCTGGCCGCGCAGGTGAACATTGCCTCCATCAGCTACTACTTTGGCGACAAGGCCGGGCTGTACCGGGCGGTGTTTGAAGACCCGCGCACCTGCCCGGGCCCCGATGCGGCGCTGGTGCTGGGGGCCGTGGGGCCGGATGGCCAGCGCGTGTCGCTGGACTTCGTGCTGCGCGCCATCTTGGCGGGCTTTACCGAGCCCCTCAAGCAAGCCGACCTGGTGCACAACTGCCGGCGCTTGCATTTCCGTGAGATGCTGGACCCGACCGGCGTGTGGCAGGAGGTGATTGAAAACAACATCCGCCCCACCCACCAGGCGCTGGTGCAGGCGCTGTGTACCCACTTGGCACTGCCGCAGGCCGATGACGACATCCACCGCCTGGCCTATTCCATTGCCAGTCTGGGCATGATGCTGCATGTGGGCAGCGAGATCTTGCCCGCCCTGTGCCCAACGCTGATTGGCACGCCGCAGCAAATTGATGGCTTCACCGAACGCCTGCTGGGTTACGCCCACGCCATGGTTGATGCGGAAGTGCGCCGCCGCAAAGCCGCTGGCGCACCGCCGTCCGATACTGCCCCGTTTGCCCCCCCCAGCCCCCATTGAACCGTTTCAATCCAGCTTATGACCTCTACCCGTTTGATCACTGCCATGGCGGCCACCGCACTGCTGTCAGCCTGTGCCATCACCATGCCGCCCACCCAGGTGCCCGTGGTGCTTGCACCCCAGTGGCAAGCGCCGTTGCCGCACCAGGGTACGGTGGTTAGTCTGTCCCAATGGTGGCAGCAGCAGGGCGATCCGCTGCTTGTGGAGTTGATCGAGGCGGCGCAGGCCGCCAGCCCTACCGTGGCCCAGTCGCTGGCGCGCATTGAGTCGGCACGGGCCTCCCAGGTCACGGCCGGTGCTGCGCTGCAGCCCAAGGTGGATGCTTCCTTAAGCGCCAGCCGGGGGGTGAGTCAGCCCAATGTCCCGGTGGCCACCACAGCCACCGCAGGGCTGCAAGCCTCCTGGGAGCTGGACTTGGTAGGCGCCAATCGCGCCGTGCGCAACGCCGCGACTGCGCAGCTGGAGGGCACCCAGGCCCAGTGGCACAACGCCCGCGTCTCCGTAGCCGCTGAAGTGGCCAACCTGTATTACGGCCTATCGACCTGCCAGCGGCTGCTGGAGGTGGCGCGCAAAGATGCTGGCTCGCGCGGCGAGACGGCTCGGTTGGCGCAGCTCAACGCCACCGCCGGGTTCACCGCACCCGCCACTGCCGCACTGGCACGTGCCAGCGCCGCGCAGGCCAACAGCAACGTCACCAGCCAGGCGGCGCAGTGCGATCTGAACACCAAGGCCTTGGTAGAGCTGACCGCCATACCCGAGTCAGAATTTATAAGAAAAATAGCCACAACCCCCGTAGAACGTGCGCAACCAGCTCCTATAACCATAGCAGCGGTACCCGCCCAAGCGCTGACCCAGCGCCCCGATGTGTTTGCTGCTGAGCGCGATGTGGTGGTGGCCAGCGCCCAGGTTGGCAGTGCCAAGGCACAGCGCTACCCGCGCCTCACCTTGAACGGCTCCGTCGGCGCACTGCGCTATACGTCGATGGGGACGGAAACCAACCTGGACACCTGGTCCTTTGGTCCTTTGGCGCTGACCTTGCCTTTGTTTGACGGTGGCCAGCGTGCTGCCAACGTGGTGTCGGCCCAGGCTAATTACACCCAGGCCGTTGCCACCTACCGGGCCCGGGTCCGCCAAGCTGTGCGCGAGGTAGAAGAAGCGCTGGTTACCCTGCAAAGCACCGATGCACGCAGTGGGGATGCCGAAGTCTCCACCAAAGGCTTCGCCGAATCGCTGGCCGCCACCCAGTCGCGTTACACGCAGGGGCTGGCCAACCTCGTGGAGCTGGAAGACGCACGGCGCACCGCGCTGGCATCCGAGTCGGCCCAACTCGCGTTGCAACTGGAGCGCAAGCGGGCCTGGGTGGCGCTTTACCGCGCCCTGGGTGGTGGCTGGGAAGCCACCCAAAACGCTACTCCTGCGGCTCCGGCTGAACCATCTGGCGCATCTGCGCCCTTGTAACGCGATCTGTCATTCATAAATTCATTTGGGCCATTCACCATGAACCGTTTTCAATTCAAACCTCTGAGCCTGGGTCTTATCACGGCTGGCATTCTGGCGCTGGGTAGCGTGGGTCTGTTTGCCGCCCGTTCCCAGGCTGCCGACAGTGCGCCTGCCGCCAACGCCGCAGGCGCGCCCGCAGTCGGCAAGCCTGCCCTGACGGTCACCCTCGTTCAGGCGCAGTCAGGCATGTTGCCGCTCAAGCTGGCGGCCAATGGCAATGTGGTGGCCTGGCAAGAAGCCTTGATTGGAGCCGAGTCCGGTGGCCTGCGGGTGCTGGAGTTGCGTGCCAGCGTGGGTGACTCCGTCAAGGCGGGCCAGGTACTTGCCACCTTTGCTGCCGAGAGCGTGCAGGCAGACGTTGCGCTGGCACGCGCCTCGTTGATGGAGGCCACTGCCAATGCCGCCGAGGCCACCGCCAATGCCGAGCGGGCGCGCAGCCTGCAAGGCACGGGCGCCTTGAGTGCCCAGCAAATCAGCCAATACCTCACGGCAGAACAAACCGCCAAAGCGCGGGTGGAGTCGGCCAAAGCGGCATTGGATTCCCAGTTGCTGCGCCTTAAACACACCCAGTTGCTGGCACCAGACAGCGGCATCATTTCGGGCCGTACCGCCTCCGTGGGCTCGGTTGTCGGCGCGGGCACCGAGATGTTCCGGTTGATCCGCCAAGGCCGCCTGGAGTGGCGGGGCGAAGTCACCTCGGCAGAGCTGGGTCGCATTACACGGGGGACCCGTGTGCTGGTGGCAGCCCCCGGCGGTGCCCAGATCTCGGGCAAGGTGCGCATGGTGTCGCCCACGGTGGACGCGCAAACCCGCAACGGCCTCGTGTACGTTGATTTACTTACTGGGCAATTTCCCGCGGGAGCCAGCGCAGTACGCGCAGCGACAAGCGTGGGGGCCTCATTCAAGCCCGGCATGTTTGCGCGCGGCGAGTTTGAGCTGGGCAGCTCAGGCGCCATGACCGTGGTGCAAACTGCCGTGGTGGTGCGTGATGGCTTCAGCTATGTCTACAAAGTGGGGCCGGACAACCGGGTGAAGCAGGTCAAGGTCCAGACGGGGCGGCTGGTGGGTAACCAGGTGGAGCTGGTCGAAGGCGTCAAGCTGGAGGACCGTCTGGTGGCCAGTGGTGCCGGTTTCCTGAGCGAAGGCGACTTGGTGAAAGTGGTGGATGATTTAACGCCAAATAGTGCTGCAGCCCCCGTGAAACCTGCGCAAGCCGCTACTAAATAAGGAGCGCTCAAATGAACGTCTCCGCCTGGTCCATAAAAAACCCGATACCGGCTGTCATGCTGTTTGTGCTGCTGACGCTGGCCGGGCTGATGTCCTTCAAGTCCATGAAGGTCCAGCAGTTCCCTGATCTGGAGCTGCCCACCGTCAGCGTCACCGCCAGCCTGCCCGGTGCCGCACCGGCGCAGCTGGAAACCGAAGTGGCGCGCAAACTCGAAAACGCCATTGCGCCGCTGCAGGGCCTGAAGAACATCTACACCCGTGTCTCGGACGGCACGGTGTCGGTGACGGCCGAGTTCCGCCTGGAAAAGGCAACGCAGGAAGCAGTGGACGATGTGCGCAGCGCCGTGCAAAGCGTGCGCAGCGACCTGCCCAGCGATGTGCGCGACCCGATCGTGAGCAAGATGAACCTGTCGGGCGCGCCGATTTTGGCCTTCACCATTCGCTCCAGCAACATGGACGACGAGGCCCTGAGCTGGTTTGTGGACAACACCATTTCGCGCGCCATGCTGGGCGTGCGCGGCGTGGGCTCGGTGGTGCGTGTGGGCGGTGTGACCCGTGAGGTGCAAGTGGCGCTGGACCCGATCAAGCTGCAAAGCTTGGGTGCCACTGCCGCCGACGTGTCGCGCCAATTGAAACTGGTGCAAACCGAGAGCGCCGGTGGCCGTGCTGACCTGGGCGGCTCCGAGCAACCCATGCGCACCTTGGCCACGGTGGCCACGGTGGCGGAGTTGTCGCGCCTGGAGCTGTCCTTGAGCAACGGCCAGCGCGTACGTCTGGACCAAGTGGCCAGTGTGAAAGATACCGTGGCCGAGCAACGCAGCCTGGCCTTGCTGAATGGCAAGTCGGTGGTGGGCTTTGAGATCACCCGCAGCAAGGGCGCCAGCGAGGTGGAAGTGGGCGCAGCCGTGCAAAAGGCGCTGGCTGATCTGAAGTTGCAGCACCCCGACCTGGAGCTGACCCAGGCCTTTGACTTTGTCACACCGGTGCAAGAGGAGTTTGATGCCTCCATGACCATGCTGTTTGAAGGCGCCCTGTTGGCGGTCATCGTGGTGTGGTTCTTTTTGCGCAACTGGCGTGCCACCTTTGTGTCCGCAGTGGCCTTGCCGCTGTCGGCCATCCCCGCCTTTATTGGCATGCACTACATGGGCTTCACCACCAACATCGTGACGCTTTTGGCGCTCTCGCTGGTGATTGGTATTTTGGTAGATGACGCCATTGTGGAAGTGGAAAACATCGAGCGCCACCTGCGTATGGGCAAGACGCCCTACCAGGCCGCCATGGAAGCGGCGGATGAAATTGGCCTGGCAGTGATTGCCACCACGTTTGCCCTGATTGCCGTGTTTTTGCCCACCGCCTTTATGAGCGGCGTGGTCGGCAAGTTCTTCAAACAGTTCGGCTGGACTGCGGTGTTTGCGGTGTTTGCCTCGCTGGTGGTGGCCCGTGTGCTCACGCCCATGATGGCGGCCTACATCATGAAGCCGTCCACCCATGTGCATGAGGAGCCGGTGTGGATGCCGTTGTACCTGCGCATCACGCGCTGGACGCTGAGTCACCGCTGGATCACGGTGGCGGCAGCCATCAGCTTCTTCGTCGGCTCGCTGTTCCTGGTGCCGTTCATTCCCACCGGTTTCATTCCGCCAGACGACAACTCGCAAACCCAGGTCTACGTGGAGTTGCCCCCCGGCAGCACCTTGGCCCAAACCCATGCGGCTGCCGAACAGGCGCGTGCCCTGATCAGCGAAATCAAGGCGGTGCAAAGCGTCTACACCACCATCGGCGGTGGTGCGGTGGGTACCGACCCGTTCCAGGGTGGCTCCACCGTGGAGGTGCGCAAAGCGACCCTGACGGTGCTGCTGGCCGAACGCGGCCAGCGCCCCAAGAAGCAGCTCATTGAGAGCGATATGCGCACCGCATTGGCGGTGTTACCCGGTGCCCGTTTCAAGGTGGGGCTGGGTGGCTCGGGCGAGAAATACCAATTGGCGCTCAAGGGGGAAGACCCCGTGGCCCTGGCGCAAGCGGCCGCGGCGGTGGAGCGTGATTTGCGCACCATTCCTGGACTGGGCAACATTGCGTCGAGCGCCAGTCTGACCCGCGCCGAGATCGCGATTCGCCCCGACTTCGCCCGGGCCGCTGATCTGGGTGTGACCAGCAGCGCCATTGCCGAGACGCTGCGCATTGCCACGGTGGGCGACTATGACTCCGCCCTGGCCAAGCTCAACCTGAGCCAGCGCCAAGTGTCCATCGTGGTCAAGCTCGATACCGACGCGCGCCAAGACCTGGACCTGCTGGGTCGCCTGATGGTGCCAGGCAGCAAAGGCCCGGTGATGCTGAGCCAGGTGGCAACGCTGGAGATGTCCGGTGGCCCAGCGGTGGTGAGCCGCCTGAACCGGGTGCGCAACGTCAACTTCGAGGTCGAGCTTTCGGGGGTGCCGCTGGGCGATGTGACAGCTGCGGTGGCCAAGTTCCCCAGCATTCTGAATCTGCCGGCTGGTGTGCAACAACTGGAGATCGGCGATGCCGAAGTGCAGGCCGAAATGGTGTCGGGCTTTGGCGTGGCCATGCTCACCGGGGTGCTGTGCATTTACATCGTGCTGGTGCTGCTGTTCAAAGACTTTATGCACCCGATCACGATTTTCCCCTCGGTGATTTTGTCGTTCGGCGGTGCGTTCATCGGCTTGTTGGTGACGGGCAAGATGCTCTCCATGCCGTCCTTCATCGGTTTGGTGATGCTGATAGGCGTATCCACCAAGAACTCGATTTTGTTGGTGGAGTACGCCATCATGGCCCGCCGCGACCATGGCCTGAGCCGTGTGGACGCACTGATGGATGCCTGCCACAAACGGGCCCGCCCCATCATCATGACCACCATTGCCATGGTGGCGGGCATGGTACCGCTGGTGGCGGGCTTGGGCAGCGCGGACAACAGCTTTCGCGCACCCATGGCGGCGGCCGTGATTGGCGGGTTGATTACGTCCACTGTGCTGAGCTTGCTGGTGACGCCGAGCTTCTTTACTATCGTGGATGACATCGAGCACTTTGTGGGACGATTCAAGGCCTGGGTGCGCCGGGAAAAGGCGGTGGCCACGCCTTCGTAGTGGCTACGAATGACAATCTGTATTTTTTTAAGGGAGCATCTATTTCTAAAGAAACGATACGCCTGATTATTCTGGGCGCATTTGTGGCCTTGCTGGGAACTGCCGTGGCGGTGGTTCTGGCGCCATTCGTGGTCTCCATGCTGTGGGCCGGTATTCTGGCGTTTGCATCCTGGCCGCTCTATGTTCGCCTGTTGCGGGTGACGGGAGGTCGCGCAGGCTTGACCGCCTTGCTCATGACCCTGTTGATGGCCGCCGTGGTGGTGGTGCCGACGCTATGGCTGTTGCTGCTGCTTCGGGCCGATGCCAGTGTTTTGGCCGACCATTTGGCGGGCGAAATGGCCGCGGGGCGCTTGCGGCCACCGGACTTTGTCGCCTCCTTGCCGCTGGGAGGTCCGGAACTCGCAGCCTGGTTTCAAGCCATGCTGGCCGAGCCCTTGCGCTGGAAAACCGAACTCAAGGCCTTGATCGGCAAGCTCGACACCGAGGCTTGGGCCTTGGTGGGTGGCGTGGGCAAGAACCTGGTCAAGCTGGGGTTTTCGCTGTTCACCCTGTTCTTTGTTTACTTGAACGGCCTGAGCCTGCTGGCGCAGGCGCGCAAAGTGCTCACGCGCTTGCTGGGGGACCGGGCGGAGGTTTATGTGGCTGCCGTGGGCAACACCACGCGCGCCGTGGTCTACGGCATTGTGCTGACCGCCCTGGTGCAAGGGCTGGTGGCAGGCCTGGGTTACTGGGTGGCAGGGTTGCCCGCCCCGGCCACCCTGGCGGCCGTCACGGTGCTGATTGCCCTGGTGCCGTTTGGCACGCCGCTGGTGTGGGGGTCGGCTGGGCTGTGGCTGTTGTTTACCGGGCAAACAGCAGAAGGCATAGGCTTGCTGTTGTGGGGCGTTTTGGTGGTGTCCTGGGTGGACAACATCGTGCGGCCCATGCTGTTGTCCCGGGCCAGCCATGTGCCCTTCATCTTGGCCCTGTTCGGCGTGCTGGGTGGCTTGGCGGCCTTTGGCATGGTGGGCCTGTTCCTGGGGCCGGTGATCTTGGCGGTGGCGCTGGCGGTCTGGCGCGAGTGGTTGTAGGCACAAACCGGCGCCTAGGCCCATAGCGGTGTAGAAACCTGCGATTGGCCTGTTCCAAAGCGGCCTGTGGCGCGTTCATACCCACGGCCCGGGGGCTACCGCTGTGGGAAGACTGCGTTGCGCAAACGGTTTAGGGTGTCGAGATCAAGCCGGACTGGGCAACTCACTGGGATGGGGCAGCACAACCGGCATCCGACTAGGATGTGGACCAGTGGGTCAATTGGTGACGCAGTGAAACGGCGATTTCAACAGCTGCGGGGCGCAGCAGCCTGCGCGCCAGGCCCAAATCCATCTTGCATCCCAAGGTCAAGCCATTGAGCCGCTGCGAGCGCTCAAACTGCCTGGGTCAAACGTGTTTCGAAGCCCCCAACCCGTGCCATACATGGCCTCAGGCGCTTGAATTTCCTATCCGTTTGTCGGCTAGTATCAAACACGGTACAACAAGGAGAATCAATGAAAAAGATCAGGCGATATCTTGTTCAGACCCTCTTTTTGGCGACATCACTTGGGACGTGCAATGCGATTGCACAGGACATCCGGGTTGAGCAAATCAATTTGAACTTTGAAAATCTCAAGCATCTGAAGGTTTTGGCGGAAGTCAGGCTTCCAAAGTCAGACATTAAACCGGCTCTGGTGCTCGTGCTTCCAAACCTCGGGGGGCTGGATGGCACGGGTGCGCAATACATCAAGGCGCTCAACGAACGCGGGATCGCCACAGCAGAGTTGAACCTGCAGGCAGACTACGATTGGTCGCGCAACGTCATGATGTCCAAGATTGTGATGGCTCACGCCGTTAAAAATTTTGACGTTGACCCAGACAGAATCGGCATTGTGGGCTTCTCGCATGGCGCCATGGTGAGCCTGGTGGCAAGCTCTGATTTCGTCATGTCTCGGTTGATTCGACCCAACATCTTGCGTTTCAGGGCGCATGCTGCGCTTTACCCTGTCTGTTCGGTGTTGTACGACGCGAACCGTGAATCCTTCATGGACTGGGGCTTGGCGCGTCCTGCCAAGAGCGGCGATCCCAATTTCTACAAAGGCATGTTTGACAAGTTGACGGGAGGCAAAACCCTACTGCTGGCAGCGAAAAACGAGGACTATGAAGATGCGCCTACAGAATGTCCCAAACTCGCTGCGGACATGAATGCTGGTATTGCTAACCTGGTCGACCTGACGATCTACCCAGATGCCGGACATGGTTGGGATGTACCGTTCAACCGCAACTATATTGCTCACGAGTCGCGTAAGAACAGCAGAATTCAGCACCACCGCAGCCGGTCGACAGCTGATAAATCTTTGATCGCGGTGACTGATTTTTTTGTGCGGGAGTTAGCGCCACGGTGACGTAGCTCGGTTGCCGATTTAACCAGTTTGAACGCTGGCATACCGGGAAGGTGTTGAAGCTCCGATGACCACTAACGAGTGATGCCCGAGGCCGGAATCGAAACCCCCATCACGCGCTTGGCAAGTAGCGCCAAAGGCGGGTGGTTCGAGGAAGCAGAAAAAAATGTTGTTATCACTGACTTGTGGTACCTGGGGCAAACGGCTGCGCTATTTGATGCAGCGCGACGGGGCTGTGCTCAACATGGTGCTGCGAATTTCCCTGCGCGTTATTGCGAAAAGCCTGCGGTCCAGCAGCCCAGGTGCGGAGCAGCTGGACAAGGCGGACATGGTCTAATGACTTTTCGTTCAAGTGACGCAAGATGAGATTTAGCGGACGATTGCTTTTTTTTGTAATCTACAACGGTACGGAGACCCCATGTCCCAATCAACAGCGATTCGCCTTGGAGCCCTGACATGTCTCGTAGTGGCGTGCACACTGACACAGGCGCAGGCACCGTCTGACCCATCTACGACTGGGACCATGGCCGCGGCGCTTCGGCCCATCGCACCCGGTAGCCTTGACCGGTTTATCAAACCATTTGAGCCTTTGAAATTCGCCTCCGAAGTTAAAACGCTAGGGACTTTATCGAGCTTGGGCAATGCGGTCGTTAAGCCTGAGGGCGCCGGGCCGTTTCCGTCCGTTGTGGTGACCCATTCATGTGGCGGTGTGGACACGCCCGCGCTGGCCGAACGCATGAAAGAACTGCTAGGGGCCGGGTACCTCGTATTGATGCTGGACAGCTTCAAACCGCGCGGTCAGAAAGACTGCCGCTCCAACGTCGTCAACAACCCGCTGGTCTGGCGCGACGCGTTGGATGCACTGGCCCATTTGCACACTCTTCAAGAGGTGGACACCACCCGCATTTACCAAGTCGGCTATTCCATGGGCAGTTTTTCTGCAGCGGCATTGTCCAGTCCATCGGTGACTGCCTACTTCAACAGCAAGCACCGGTTCAAAGCGTCGGTAGGCTGGTACGGAAGCTGCGGGTTTCAAGCCAATCCGCAAGTTCGCGACTCGCATTTCTTGCGCGCTGACACCGACACGCCACTGCTGCTACTGATGGCCGATGCAGATAAAGAAACCCCATTGCGCCCATTTTGTTTTCCCTTGTTGGATGAACTTAAAGCGGCTGGAAAACCCGTGGAATGGCATTTATATGGTGTGCCTACCACCCATGCGTGGGATGTGCGCTCCGGCTACACCATGACCACTGGCTGGGGAGAGCGCGTCATCAACAGCTTTGACGGAAAAGCGACCGAAGACGCCACCCGTCGCACGTTGGAATTTTTAAAGCGTCACTGACGTTTGCGTTTGGCGGTACACCCATTTCATTGCGGGCATAGCATTGCAGCATGCACGTTGCCCAACCCAAGCCCTTCAACCCGCGCCACCCTGTGCCTGCCAAGCGTTTCGCAAATATCTGAACTGAGGCAGTGTTCCGCACGGCTTTGCCCGGACGCAGTACGACGATTTTGGATACGAATATTTCTTAACCTTTTCGGGCAAGGGCTTGGAGTCTGCCCCTCGTGCAACACGCGGCGCATGGTGGTGACCAAAGCACACCTGACGGACCACGTCTTCCCCCGCATGCCGGTGCGCCATGGGACCACTGGACTTCCCTAAAGCGGGCTTTCGTGGTGGTCGGCTCCCGCAGCGAAGCGGGTGCCCGTTTTAAGGCGCGGTCGCCAATTTGTGCGCTGTCCCTGTTTTTGCTCGCCAAGCAAGAAGCAAAACGAGCCCATTTTCTGGGCGCCGCGAGCAGGGCAGAAGTCAACTGGTTTTGAACGACGCCTACAGTCCGCGTGCCCAGTCGGGGCGCAGTTTGGCGGATTCAGGGCTGTGCATGGCCTGCCTTACCTCTTTCAGCATCCGGTCTTTTTCTGCGCCCAGCACGCCTTTGAGCACCAGCCAGTTGGAGGCGTGGTCACTGCGAAACACGGTGCGCTTGAGCTTCAGCGCTTGGATAAATTGCTCCATCTCGGCAAACAGCGCCTGCTGATTGAGCGGCTCCCACTCGGGAAATCCTGCCCGAAAACGCTCCTCTCCCTGGGGGAAGCTGACCACCAAGGTGGCCAGAAACTCCGGCTGCGTCAAGTTGGCCAGGCGGGCCGAGTTTTCGGCGTGCTGGCGGGTTAGCGTGGGCCCCCCGAGCCCGTTGAGCAGCATCACCGAGCGGGTGATGCCTGCGGCACCCAGCTTGTCCAGTGCGTCCCGTGTGGACGCGAATGTTTCACCCTTGTTGACCTTGCGCAGCACCTCATCGTCTCCCGATTCGGCGCCGATGTAGGCCAGCGACAGCCCGGCCTCCCGCAGTTCCTGCAACTCCGGCACGGTTTTATTGCGTACGTTGCTGGGCAGGCAATAGGTGGAGATGCGCCGCACCTTGGGCAGGTGTTCTTTGATCGCAGCCAGCAGGGTCATCAGGCGGCGGGTGGACAGCACCATGGCATCGCCATCGCCCAAAAATACCCGCTGGACCTGGTCGGCATAGTGCGCGCCACAGTTGCGAATGGAGTCCAGGGTTTCCTGCTCATCGCGCACCGAAAACTTCTTTTGCGGCTCGGTGTACATCTCGCAGTAGGTGCACTTGTTCCAGGAGCAGCCGTTGGTCACGGGCAGGATCAAAGACTGCGCCTCACTCGGTGGGCGAAACACTGGGTTGATGTAGCGGATGGGGATGTG
>CAJASG010000046.1 GCA_903944555.1 uncultured beta proteobacterium | reverse complement strand
GCCGCCGCGCTACTTTGTGCCGGGAGACCGCACCTGGTTTCGCAACCCGGATGAGGCGTCGGCAGATGCCTCTGGCTTTGAAGGCTCCTGGGTCATGTACCTGGGGGGTGGCCTGTTTAACAACTTCTGGAAGCGCGACCAGCCTTACACCCTGCAAGCCAAATG
The DNA here is from genome assembly GCA_903944555.1 of uncultured beta proteobacterium. Taxonomy (GTDB): domain Bacteria; phylum Pseudomonadota; class Gammaproteobacteria; order Burkholderiales; family Burkholderiaceae_C; genus Allorhodoferax. Next base: position 9,186 of record CAJASG010000046.1, on the reverse strand, counting down.
CCTGGAGCTGTACCACTGGCGTCATGGGCTTTACCGCGACGACGAGGGCGAGGAGCGCATCAACGAGGCGAAAGTGGCCGAGTTGGTCGAAGCATCCTTGAACGACCCCACTGAGTTGGCCCGTATCATTGCCGTGATGACGCGCTACCGCGAGGCGCGCGGAATCTATACCAACGCCGGTGGCTGCATCGACACCACGCGCGAATTTTCCCGCTGGGTGCGCCCCGGTACCACAGACCTGGCGCTACCCGCACTCTAACTCTCCCATGCACCACCGCCAGACGCACATTGATGCGCTCAAACTCATTGCTGCGCAGTTGATCGTGCTGCACCACTTCGCCGCCTACGGCCCCTTGTCCGACGTACTGGAAGATGTCGCGCCCCGGCTGTCCGATTGGCTCTTTGATTACGGGCGCATGGCAGTGCAGGCTTTTTTGGTGATTGCAGGCTTTCTGGCGGCCAAAAGTCTGGCCCCCGCCGGGCACTTGCGCGCAAGCCACCCATGGCGTGCCGTGGCGCAACGCTACTTGCGGCTGACACCGCCCTTTGTGGCGGCCTTGCTTCTGGCGATGGCCTGTAGCGCCTTGGCCAGGCAGTGGATTACTTATGAGTTCATACCAGCAGCACCCACCTGGGGGCAGTTTTTCGCCCATGGTGCGCTCATGCACAACCTGCTGGGGGTTGATTCCCTGTCCGCGGGCGTGTGGTACGTGGCAATTGATTTTCAGCTTTTCATTCTGATGACTGCGCTGCTGTGGCTGGGGCGTGGCTGGGCGCGGGCCTGGGTGCTCGGGCTAATGCTGGCGTCGCTTTTTTTCCTCAATCGCAATGAAAATCTTGACGACTGGGCCCTCTATTTCTTTGCGGCCTACGGGATGGGCGCAGCCGCGTTTTGGGCTGGCCAGGCTAGGCGTGCTGGCATTCAATTGGCGCTCCTGGCCTTGCTGGCCACTGCGGGTGCGCTCGCTTTAAGCGTGGATTTTCGCGGGCGAATCGCTGTGGCGCTGGGCGTGGCCTTGCTTCTGGGGCTGGCGCAGTGGCTAGCTCAACATGCCCCGCCAAGCGCACCGGCAGCCCCGTCACGGCTGGCGCGCTGGGTGGCGCTGCGAGGCAACAGCTCCTATGCCCTGTTTCTGGTGCACTTCTCGGTGCTGATGCTGTGCAATGCGTTGTGGGTTCAACTCGGGCTACAGGGCGCTGGTGCCCTTGCATGGGTGGTGCTGGGCTACTGGGTGACGTGCCTGGGGGTGGCGCTGCTGTTCGAGCGCTGGGTGGAGCGGCCCTTGGCGGGTTGGATTTCCATCCCAAAAACGCTATTAAAAACGTAGCTTCTTGCGCATATTCTACGGGGCTTACAGGCCTATTTGGCTTGAAATTTTGCGTGCCGCCTTTTCTTTCCAGCACGCCGCGCCTAACAGCACCACTTGCAGTTGCTGCACAAAATTTTCGGTCATTTCGGCTTCCAGCAAGGGTTGGTCCGGCGGCAGGTCCAAAATCTCGGGCGCTGCGGCCAGCATGGTGGTGACGATCAGGCCGCACACCATCTGCAGGCTACTGGTCGGCATGTCGGGGTAGACGCCCAGGCGCCGAAAATCTTGTGCCATCTCGTTGGTGAAATGGGTGACATCGTTGCGAATGGCCAGACGCAAGATGCGGCTACCGCCTGAGCGTTCGCTGGAGATGAACAAGAACTGCAGCCGGTTTTGCTTGACGTACTCGTAGTACACCTGCACCGAGCGGCGCACCATGGAGTTAGCGGCCACACTCGTTTGACGTGCCTCGCGCAGCAAGCGGCGCAGGGTAATGCCCATCTCCTCCACCAAGGCCAGCCCCAGCTCGTCGGTATTGCGGAAATGCCGGTAGAACGCGTTGGGCACCATGCCCGCCTCGCGCGCAATTTCACGAATCCCCAGGCTGGTGAAGCTGCGCCCCTCCCCGATCAAATCCAGCGCCGCCTGCAACAGGCTGGCACGCGTCAGGTCTTTGCGCTCGCTGCGGGTCAGGGTATCTACGCGCTTGGTGGTGGAGGGTGGAGTGGTCATATCGGCTTGCTTTGTGTACGAGCGTATTTTATCAAAAATCTAAAAATACTAATACAAACAATGGTTTACCAAGGTGAAATTGGTTTTCTCCTCTAAATCAGGAAATCTAAGTGGACATTCAGTGTACAACCGTACACAATACAAACATTCACCCAGCCGGACCTACAAGGAAGCCATGATGACTGTTGCAAACCACTCCACCACCCCCAGCACCTGGGTCGAAACACTGGCAGCGCCGCTCAAAGCCGCCCTCCAGCACCCATGGGTGGAGTCGATTGTTCGCCTGAGCGCCGTAGAAGACTCATTACGCGCCTTGCACCCCATGCTGTCGTTGACCGACGTGCGGGCACGGGTGGTGCGCATCGTGGATGAAACGGTCGACACCAAAACCTTCGTCCTCCAACCCAACGCCTTATGGCAGGGCAGACACGGCGCGCTGGCGGGCCAGTTTGTCCAGTTGCGCCTGGAAATCGATGGCCGCCGCGTGGAGCGCATTTACAGCCTGTCCAGCCGCCCCGGTGCGCGCCTGATTGCCATCACCGTCAAACGCCAGACTGGCGGTTTGGTGTCCCCCCATTTGCACGACCACGTCAAAGTGGGCGACGTGCTGACCATCAGCCAAGCGGATGGCGAGTTTGTGCTGCCCGCGCAGTTGCCCGCCAAAATACTGCTGCTGAGCGCCGGTAGCGGCATCACCCCGGTCATGGCCATGCTGCGTGATTTGCAGGCACGCAACTACCAGGGTGATGTGGTGTTTTTGCATGTGTGCCGCAACCCGGCCGAATTGATTTTTGCCAAGGCCTTGCAGGCTGCTGCGGACCGCTTCCCCGAACTCTCGTTGCTGCTCCACTTCGATGACAGCGCGGGCCGCTTCACCCCGGAGGCATTGCACCTGGCCGTGCCCGATGTGGGCGAACGCGCCACCTGGATGTGTGGCCCCAGTGGCTTTATGGATGCGGTGCACCGCCACTGGCGCACCCAGGGCTTGAGCACACCGCTGCACAGCGAGCGTTTTGTGGCCATCCCGATGCTGCCCACCACCTCGCCCGGGACCGCAGTGACGGTGATGCTGGCGCACAGCGGTGCGCACTTTGTCACCAGTGGCACCGCGCCCTTGCTGATGCAAGCCGAAGCCGCAGGCCTGTCCCCCAAGCACGGCTGCCGCATCGGCATCTGCCGCTCCTGCCAATGCACCAAGAAAAGCGGCACGGTGGAGAACCTGCAAACCGGCGAGATCTCCAGCACGCCCAACGAGCAGATCCGCCTGTGCATCTCGGTGGCGCGCACGGACCTGGCGCTTGACCTCTAAGCCACTCCACTCCTTTTTCATTTTCCCCAACCCGGAACACCCCATGAGCTTTGCCAAACCGACCCACCTGACACGCGACCAAATCAACACCTTTGAGCAGGAGGTCGACGCCATTCGGGCCAGTGTGATGAATGACCTGGGCCAAGACGACGTGGACCACCTGCGCCGCATGGTCCGCATCTGCCGGGTCAGCGAAGTGGGCGGCCGTGCGCTGCTGCATTTTGGCGTTGGGCCTGTGAGCTGGGTGGCCGGGGTGATGGCCTTGGCCAATGCCAAGATTCTGGACAACATGGAGATTGGCCACAACGTGATGCACGGCCAGTACGACTGGACCGGCGACCCCGCCCTGAACTCGCAAAAATTCGAATGGGACATTGCCTGCGACGGCGAGCAATGGCGCCACTCGCACAACGTGACGCACCACACCTACACCAACATTCTGGGCAAGGACCGCGACTTGGGCTACTCCCTGCTGCGCATGACCGACGCCCAAAAGTGGAAACCCCGCCACTGGCTGCAGCCGCTGGCCAACCTGATGCTGGCGGCGGGCTTTCAATACGGTGTGGGGTCGCACGACCTGGAAATCGGCAAGTACACCCACGGAGCCATTCCCAAGCCCGAGTTCAAGGCCCGCCTGAACCGCTTTTTGACCAAGACCGCCAAACAGTGGTTCAAGGACTACCTGCTGTTTCCCGCCCTGGCGCTGTGGAGCGCACCGCGCGTGTTGGCCGGCAACTTCTGCGCCAACCTGATTCGCAACCTGTGGACCTATGTGGTGATTTTTTGCGGCCACTTTACCGAAGGTGTGGCCATTTACCGCGAGGAAGATACCCGCAACGAAACCCGCGGTGACTGGTATTTGCGCCAACTGTCAGGCTCCAGCAACCTGGAAGGCGGGCGCGTGTTTCACATCCTAACCGGACACTTGAGCCACCAGATTGAACACCACCTATTCCCCGACATGCCTGCACACCGCTATGTCGAGGTGGCACCAAAAATTCGCCTGCTCTGCGAAAAATACGGCTTGCTCTACAACACCGGTAGCCTGTTCAGCCAGTACAAGACGGTGATGAAACGCATACTGACCCACACGCTGCCACCCAAAGCCACGACTGCTTTGACGGCCTAAACCCAAAACCAACAGGAGACCCGAGACCATGACAACCGCCGCAAAAACAACAGCTGCCAGCAAAACCAAACCCGCCGTCAAAGCAGCCGCCAAACCCGCTGCCAAAAAATCGCCGACCACTGTCCCAAAAGCCGCACCCAAAGCGACTGCCAAAGTATCCACTGAGCCCTCTTTGCGCTTTCACCACTCCAAGGAACTGCGCGCCAAAACCAATGCCGTACTGGACGCGCTGGAGGCCAAGCCCGACCACCCCAAGCACGGGGAATCGTTGGCCGACCTGGTCAACGAGCTGATCGAAGCCGGCATGGATTACTACTTTTTGCAGGCGCTCAAAAAAGCGCAGGTGGGTTTTGTGACCGAACAGTCTGCGCGACTGGGCATGAGCGGCGCCGTCAAGCTCATCAGCTCCGTCAGCCGCAAATTCATCGTGCGCATGGACAAAGACCAACTACTGGTGGTGGCAAGTCACATCCGCGAGCTCACCTGACCTGCTCAGCTTGGGGTAAGCACGCCGACCTGGTTGCGACCAGCGTGCTTGGACTGATACAGCACTTCGTCAGCGTGCTTGATGAGGGCTTCCGCGCCCAAGCCAGCCGACCACTCACACACGCCGCCTGAAAACGTGCAGGCAAAAGAGTTGCCGTTCACGGAGTGGCGAATCTGACCGAAGTCGACGCGAATCGCGTCCAACAACTGGCGCGCCTGCTCGGCATGCATGCCCGGCAATATCACCAAGAACTCTTCGCCGCCGTAGCGCCCCACCGTATCGGTTTTGCGTAGCCTTTGCTTGAGCAACCAGGCAATACTGCGGATCACTTGGTCGCCCACGGGGTGGCCATAGCTGTCATTGACCTTCTTGAAATGGTCGATATCCAGCATGGCGACGCACAAGGGGGTTCCGTCCGCCACGGCGCTGCTGATGGCGACATCCAGACGCTGCTTGGAAGAAATATGGTTGTACAACCCGGTCAGGCTGTCCAAAAACATGGAGCGCCGCAGACTGCGGTAACGGTCAATCTTGCTCTTGACCACGGCATTCAAAATGACCGGATTAAACGGCTTGGTCAAAAAATGGTCGCCGCCCAAACGCAGGGCGTCCACCTGCAACGCAACATTGGTGTCGGCCGACAGGTACACCACCGGGACCGACAAAAACTCGGCGTGCTGGCGGATCACCCGCGTGACCTCCACACCAGTGCAACCCGGCATGTACATGTCCATCAGCACCAGATCGGGCTGGAACTTGACCAGGCTGGTCAGCACCTCCTGCGGCCGGGCAATGGCCAGCGACTCGATCCCGCATTCCGACAGCGTACGCTGAATGACCGCGCTGGCGGTTTTGGAGTCTTCCACCACCAGCACGCGGTAGGCGGGTTCTTCGTCGTTGTCGCACAATTTAACGATGCGCGCCATGATGGCCGAAAGCGGCGTTGCCACGTCGAAACAGTAGTCACACCCAGCGCCCAAGGCCAGATTGAAGGACTCAAACTCACCACCCAAATGAAGTCCGATGATGGTGCTGGCGGAGAAGCGCCCGCGCAGGGTCCGCACCACCGCCCCAAACGCGGCGTTTTCCATGCCGTTGGCATCCACCAACACGATGGCGGGCTCCGAGGCAACGCTTTGCTCGCCCGGCAAAGGCGACATGGCGACCTTTATCTTGAAGTAGCCCAATTGCGTCACCAAGTCCGACCAGGTGTGCGGTGCCGGGGTCACCAACCAGATATTTTTCGACGGAGTCAGGTCTGCCAGCAACGGGTGGTCGGTCTGTACGCGCCGCTCGACCACATTGGACGAATTTCCCTGAATGAAAGTAAGCACGCGGGCCGCGAATTCACCGACCAGCGTATTGAGCTCTGCCAGTGTGAAGTCCGGCATGTCCAGACCGCTCCACCCATCAAACAGGGACAGCACCTTTTGCTCCAAAGCATGGGCGCTTTGGTGCAGACCCGACAGGCCGCGGGTATTGAGGAACTCGGTCAGGCTGGACGCCGCCACGGCAAATTCGACAAAATCGTCAAAATTCGGGTGACCCGCGAACAACTTCCATTTGACTGAAAAGTCATCACTTTTTCGCTTCAGCTCTTCCGGGGAACAGGACATCGGTCACCTCTGGGTCCATTTTTCTTGTTATCGGCACGTTGTGCGCCCAATCTTAGCGTGACGGTGTCACCTCTTATTCGTCCTGAAACCCAAACGCGCGCAGGGTGACCACCAAGGTATCACGGTGCCCGCCTTCTGCCAGCGGCTGGATGGGAGTGGACTCATGAATCACCCGCGCATCGTCCAGCAACAAGACTGACCACGGCTCGCTCAGGGTAAAGCGCTGACCGTTGGGGCCATCGGCATCAAAAACACGGGTCTCGCCACCTTTGACCTGATGGCGATCCACCATAAATACTGCCACCAGGTCCACCCCATCCCGGTGGGCGCCCTCGGGGGTTGGGCGGCCAATGCCATCGGTGGTGTCAATACGGAACTGGTGCGCCTCGGCGTACCAGGTCTGCACGCCCTTGAGCTGGGAACACACGGCGCCCAACCAGACCAGCAGATCACGCCACGCGGCCTGGCTCACCATCGCGCTGTCCATGGGTTCGAAATGCCGTTGCATGCCGCCGTGCAGCGCGTTGTAGGCCACCGGCTGCCAGTGCGGGCGGTGCGGCATCTGCGTGACCTGATCGCCCTGCACGACAAAACAGGAGTGCCGCCGGCGCCGGTAGCGTCCACCGTCGCGCAAATAGTTGTCGGCGGGCAGGGCATCCCACAGCGGGCGCCAGGCATGGAGGTCGCGCAGATCAACGCCGGTCAGGGCACCCACTTGCGGCGCTGCCACGACGGCGTAGCCCTGTCGCAGCAAGACTGACCCAAGTTCACTGGATTGGGTCAGGGAGGGAGGTGGAAAAGAAATCGTCATGCGTTGCGGTCGTAAGGGGAAAAGCCGGCCCATTATCCGGCCACTGAAACCGGCACCTCTGACCTGCGTCAAGTTGCACAAAGGCTGCTGCGGTTATTCTGCGCCCTCAATTCTGGAGACCCCACATGACGCATGTAGCCACCCACCCCCTTTTGGAATGGAGCGATGCACTCGCACTTGATCTGCCCTTCATGGACGACACCCACCGTGAGTTTGTCGATTTGCTTGCCGCCGTGGTCCAGGCGCCCGAAGGCGCGCTGCTCAACGCATGGCGCGTGCTCATTGCCCACACCCAGGAGCACTTTGACCGTGAAGACGAATGGATGCAAGGCACCGGCTTTTCATCCAGCAACTGCCACTCCATGCAGCACAAGGTGATTTTGCAAGTCATGCGCGAGGGGGAGCAACGCGGCGTCACCGGGGAGTACGCCGTGGTACGACAAATGGCGTATGAGTTGGGCGTCTGGTTCCCACAACACGCCCAAAGCATGGACGCTGCCCTCGCCTTGCACCTGCGCGGTGTTGGCTTTGACGCGGCCACGGGCCAAGTCAATATGCCCCAGGCACTGCCCCGTGAAACCATTCACGGCTGTGGTGGCGTCACCTGTTCTGACACCGATACACAATCCGAAGTTGAAACTCTCCCGGCCACGATTTGACCCAAACGCCGATTAGACTCGCCCGATGACTAAACCCGCAACAGCTCCCCAACACAGGGCGTATGAAGACATTCAGGCGCTGATCACCGGCACCTTGTTTGTCTCGCTGGGCATCGTCATGTTCGGCCACTCCGGCTTGCTGACCGGGGGTACCGCTGGTGTTGCGTTTTTGGTGCACTACGCCACCGGCTGGAACTTTGGACTGGTGTTTTTCACCATCAACCTGCCCTTTTACGGACTGGCCTGGAAGCGCATGGGACGCACCTTTACCTTCAAAACCTTTGCCGCCGTCGGTCTGTTGGCACTGCTCACCAACCTGATGCCCACGGTGCTGCAGTTCGGGCAGCTGAACCCGGTGTTTACTGGCGTCATGGGTGGCCTGTTAATGGGCACCGGCATGCTGATTTTGTTCCGGCACCGGGCCAGCCTGGGCGGCTTTAACGTGCTGGTGCTGTACCTGCAAGAGCGCTTTGGCTGGCGCGCCGGACGCATCCAGATGGCGCTGGACTGCGCCATTGTTCTGGGATCTTTTGCGGTGATGGACTGGCAACACACGGCGCTGTCGGTGCTCGGTGCCGTGGTGCTGAACCAGACGCTGGCCACCAACCACCAGGCCGGTCGCTACATGGCCATGTAGCTTGTGGCCCTGTAGCTGGGCGCTGCCCTCAGGCGTCGACTTGCAATGTCATGCCAGCCAGGCGCAGTCGCTGCACCAAGACATCCCCCAAGCCGCTGGCAGGTGTTAGCAGCCCGCCGTGGGTTCGCCCGCCGGGCAATTCATCCAACTGCAAGGCGAGCGCCAATGCGGCCTCACACAGCATTTTGGTGGTGGCACGGTTGCCAGGGTCGCCCTGATCGGCCATGCGGCCCCGCACCACATGGCCGCTGGCGCTAGTGCCGATCCATTCACAGCGAAACGAGCCGCCGTCCATGCTGGCCTCAGACGGCCCCGCCCCTGGCGCGGGTGCCAACCTGGCTGCCAGACTGCGCACTGGCCCCAAACCCAAGGCTGCCTGCGACACCGCGGCCCCGGCGCTTAAAGCCGCGGCGGCCACCGCCGCCACCGGGCCGCGCCCCAAACGCAAATATTCCTGATAAGAAAAATTGGGCCCATAGTCCAGCAAGGCCGCACT
>CAJASG010000045.1 GCA_903944555.1 uncultured beta proteobacterium | reverse complement strand
ATGAACAGTTGCAAGGCTCGCACTTGGAATTCACAGGGTTAGGGAGCGGTTTAATCGTCAGAAGTTCTGTACATAATTTTTGAACTCCCTTGACTGTCAAATCTCACCAACCCCTTTGAACTGTGCCACCCAACATGCCAGTTAGATCAGCGATGCAAGAGCCAAGGTCGAGGCAATTTTGCAACCGACCGACACCACGGTTGTTGCATATGGTCGGAACTCTACCCATGCGCCATCATTGGAATTATGTAAAGCTCAACACAAGGCGAGATTCACTCCCCACAGGCGCCAAGGGCAATCGTTGCCTTCAAACTGTTCATAACTGGGAACTGTACATAAGGGCCTTTAAGCGACGGCCAAGAGTGCAGTGGATCAGATTTCACAAATCACTTCACTCAAGGGGGAGGGAAGAGGGGTGTCAGAGATCGCCAAGCAACTCGGCCTGACTCGCGCAGCCATTTATCGAGTGCTGCAGAGTCCCGCAGAAGCCTTTGCCAGCGTTAGGGCTTGGACCTAGCTTGCTCATGCATCAATCGGTGACGTATTAACCAATCAAGAGCGTTGAGCCAGCATTTCGGTCAAATGGGATTGCCATGCGTGGAAAAATATTCGCCATGATTCATGCAATATTTTTATATTTGTGTCAAAATCTTTCTTGAGAAAGCTTAGGAGATCAAAGTGAACACCCAATCTGCAATGAAGGTTGACCCAGGCTATGTGCTCGCCAAGGCCGTTGGGCGTGCAGCCGATCTGCTCGGTCTGTCGGGCGCTGCCGTATCCCGCATCGTGGGGCTGAGTGAGCCTACGGTATCTAGAGTCCTTAGCGGGGAGCGGCCACTTGATCCTTTGTCAAAGGAGGGCGAGTTGTCATTGTTGCTGGTGCGTGTCTATCGATCTTTAGACCCACTCGTGGGGACTGACGATCAAAAACGTATTGCTTGGATGCGTGGCCACAATAAAGCACTCGGTGGCATTCCCACTAAGCTCATTGAACGGGCTGACGGCTTAGTTGCCACACTGAACTATCTGGATGGAATGCGGGCACCTGCATGACTGAGGCCGTATGGGACTCCAGTTGGCTTAAAACCGATGTGACTCAGATGACCATGCAGGCGTGGCGCGGAGTCGAGGCGCAGCATGTGATTTCAACCATGCGGCTAGTCGATACAGGTGAAGAACAAGACGTTTTGGAGCAGATGCTGGAGCGGAGCAAGCCGCAACTTCCGGAAATGAAGTCCCCGAAGCACTATTTGCTCTCTACGCCGTTTCGTTACCGACCACAGCATCAGAGTCGCTTTCGCAGGGCTGGCACGCTCGGGGTCTGGTACGGTGCCGAGAAGCTTGTAGCAGCTTGCGCAGAAGTCGCCTATTGGCGAAACCGCTTCATCTTGGATAGTGTTCCGTTATTGCAATCAGAGCTTTTGACTGAGCACACTTTCTTTCAAGCAGAGGTAACGGGTAGGGTTGTAGACCTGATGAGCCCACCATGGGACAAAGCACGCGCAACATGGACCCACGGCAGCGACTACGCCGAAACGCAATCGGTTGCAAGCGCGGCGAAGGACATGGGCGTCCAGTGGATTTGCTATGAATCAGTGAGAGCTTCCGGCAATCGCTGTGCCGCGGTGTTGGATGTTGATGCGCTTGAAATGGTTGCTCAAGGCACCACACAGCAGACCTGGCATTGCAAGGCAACTCGGGAGTCTGTCACGATGGTGCATCAGGCGGAGCGATGCGACTGGACCTTCTGATTCAGGTGCTATTGCATATACGACTGCTACAAAGTTCTGCTACATAATCGTAGTTTCAACTGGCGTTGTAGAGGGGAGAGAAGTATTGGGTTCGATCCCCGCCAGCGCACCAAGTGACAATTGTTACCCCATAGCGAAAACGGGATGGCATGGTCAACAACGAACTCTTTTCGTAATGGTTTCCCCGACCAGTCGCATCGATTCAATCCAGCCAGCTCGAAGGCCTGCCTGGCAAGGGCCGTGGCCCGCTCTGGCGCCGGTTTGACCAGCAATAGCGGAAGTACATCTCCTGCAGTGACACCCTTCCGATAGGAAAAGCGCTCTGTCAGAGACGCCCAACGCAGCACAACGGCGTCCACAATCCAGTGACCCAAGAGGGGTTCTAAGCCCAACGCCGCGAAAACTTTCAGCAGCTAAATTGGCCGGACTTCTCAGCGCTTTGCTTCCTTGTTCGTTGACCCTAGAAAAAGCAGTTCCCCACTCCAAACCATGGGCAAACCCAGCACTGACGCGGCGTAGCGCGGATTTGGCACACTCACCCCATGGGTGAAGCAAAACGCAAGCAAAAGGATGCCCTCGTGCGGGGCTTTGTTGATGGTAATCGAGCGCAGGTAGTCGACACGCTGGGTGGACGCATGCACGTGCGCTGGGACGAAGGGGCCGCGACCACGCCGCACGGCCAACTGGTCTTTTTCGCCGCGTTTTTGGCTGCCACCGGCGTGTTTGAGCGCTGGGTCTCTTCTTGTCCACTGGAGTATCGAAGCGGCAACGCCCCGGACAAGCGCGACGTACTGGGCACCTTGATGCTGGGACTGCTGGCCGGTCATCGGCGCTATGCCCACATCACGGCACTGCGGGGGGACTTGGTGGCCGCGCAGGCACTGGGCATGAACAAAATAGTCAGCGAGGACGCCCTGCGACGGGCGCTGGAGCGCATGGACGAGGCCTCCAGCACCGCATGGATGCGCCCGGCACTTCAGCACTCGGTGCGAGAGGCACTGGACAAGCCCTGGGTGCTGGACATCGATGCCACCATCAAGCCGCTGTACGGTCGCCAGGAAGGCTCCGAGCTGGGCTATAACCCGGCCAAGCCCGGTCGCCCCAGCCATGCGCTGCACACCTTCTGGGTTGGCAACCTGCGCTTGGTGCTTGATGTGCAGGTCAGCTCCGGCAAGCAGCACAGCAGCGTGCATGCCAAGACTGCGCTGGGCAGGCTGTTGGATGAGTTGGGGGACAAGCGCCCGGCCCTGGTCCGAGGGGACTCGGGCTATGGCAACGAGGGCATCCTGCTGGAGTTGGAGAGCCGCAGCCAGCCCTACTTGCTGCGCCTGCGCCAAACGGCCAACGTGCAACGCCTGGTGGCCCAGCAGTTCGCTCGTAGCGACTGGAGTCGCGCCGACACGCAAGGCTGCCAGATGGTGGAGGACTGCTTGCAACTGCATGGTTGGACCAAGAAGCGCCGGGTAGTCATCGTGCGCCAACGCATCCGGGGCGGGATTGCGCGTGAGCGCCGCATGGATGACAAGCAGCTCAGGCTGGATCTATCGGGGCCCAGTGTTCACGAGGGCGAGCGGCTGTGGGAATACGCGGTGATGGTTACCGATGCGAAGTACCCCTTGGAGTCCATTGGTCAGTTGTACCGCGACCGTGCCGACTGCGAGAACGGCTTTGACGAGTTGAAGAACCAGTGGGGCCTGTCGGGCTTCACCACGCAGGACATCAACCGCTGCCAGACCACAGCCAGAGCCTGCGCGCTGGTCTACAACTGGTGGAGCTGGTACTGCAGAACGGCCAACCCGAATGCGCGCATGGAGGCCATCACGAGCAGGCCACTGCTGCTGGCAGCTATTGGGCGAGCAGCCCAGAGCGGCGGGCAGACGACGCTCTATCTGACCCCGTTGCATGGCAAATCCAATCTCATCAAACCATTGATCGCCAATATCCATGCGGCTCTGCGGTATGTGAAAGAAGCTGCGGAGCAGATCAAATCAACGGACCCCTGGAGCGTTCTACTGCGCTATGTGAGCGACAAGATCGCGCCAGTGATTGGGCCGTTTCACCCTCCAACGGCGGTGGCGGCTACTGGGTAACTGCGGATTTTAGGTTGAACAGTTGCGCGCCACCTTTGCCGCCGACCCGCGCGTGGAATTTCTGGACGATTACCAGCTGCAGGTAGAGCATGCGCTGGACTTGGTGGGCCGGGAGCGCGTAATGTTTGTGGACGCCAGTTTGACCTGCCCGGCGCCATTTGAAGCCACTCAGCTGCAAGCCGCGCAAGACGCCAGCTTCACCACCCACGCCATGTTTCCCCAGGCGCTGATGCAAGTGTTTTGTGATCTGCAAGGCATGCAGCCACCACCTTGCTGGCGATTCGCGGTGAACGCTTTGAGTTGGGTGAGCCGCCCAGCGCGCAGGCGTTGGCACACCTAAACGCCTCCGTCGAATGGGCGCACGCTTGGCTGAGCGATGCATGAGCTGAGCGTGGCCAGCATCACCTCCAGGTAGGGGTGCGACTCAAGTAGCGCAGGTGCAGGCTAGCTGCGCTTGCGTCATCAGCTTTTGGATTCACGCATTCGACTTGACTGCGGGCAGTCTCAACACGAATTCGGCGCCACCTTCCGGGTGGTTGTGCGCGGTCAGCGTGCCACCATGGCGCTCCACGATGCCGTAGCTGATGGACAGGCCCAGGCCGGTGCCCTTGCCCACGGGTTTAGTGGTGAAGAAGGGCTCAAAAATGCTGGACATAACCGTGGGTGCAATGCCGGGACCGTTGTCGTGCAGCCTGATCACCAGAAAGTTCGCCTCGCGTTTGGCGCAGATCTTGAGCACGGGTGATACGCCGGGCTGCGCGCTGGCGGCGTCGTAGGCGTTCTGGATCAGGTT
>CAJASG010000044.1 GCA_903944555.1 uncultured beta proteobacterium | reverse complement strand
TGGCATCGATCTTCAAGACGGCAATGTCGGTCGGCTTGTCGCTGCCCAGCACTTTGGCGATGAACTCGCGCCGGTCATTGAGCTTGACCACCACCTCCTCTGCATCGCTGATCACATGGGCATTGGTCAAAATGACACCGTCACTGCGCACAATAAAACCGGACCCCGCCCCCCGCACCGGCAGACTGAGCTGAGGCGGCAGACCGCCATAGCGCTGCTGAAAGCGGCGCAGCAGCTCCTGCATCGCCAGATCTTCCTGCGAGCCGGACGGGGTTTCACCATCGGCGTTGATTTTTGCGGCGGTGGTGGACACCTTGCGCACCCCCCGAACGCTGATGTTGACCACGCTGGGCGAGAGCCGAGCCGCAATGGCGGCCATATCAGGCAAGCCCGACGCGGCAGCAACCGGGGCCATTGGCCCGGTGGGCGTTTGGGCAAAAACCGGGCTGGGCATGCCAGCAGCGGCCATCATCCAGGCCAAGGCAACCAGCCGGTACGTCTGTGGAAATTTTTGCATGATTGGAATCAGTGGTTTGAGCATGCCTACATCATGGCAACCCACCGTGGCTCGGGTGTTGCGCGGGCGTGAAGCGCAGGTAAAGTGGCTGAGCTGATTGGCTTGCGGGCAAAATAGGGCCATGGCCCCGTCCCCTCCCGTCTTGCCCCACCGTCGCACGGGTTTGCTGGCGCAGATGTCGCTCACCGCACGTCTCACGCTGCTGTTTGCCACCGGCTCCTGCGCCGTATTGCTCGCGCTGGGCGGATTGATCAGCGTATCGATTGAGCGCCACTTTGAAGAACTGGACCTTGAGGCGCTGCAATCCAGGCTTCTGCTGGCACACCACGCCCTCGCCCGGGTCAAAACCCCGCAGGAGCTGGAGCGCCTGCCGCTGGAACTGGGGGTGTCTGCTGCCGGCCACCACGACCTGCTGGTGCAGATTACCGGGCCCAACAACCACGTTCTGCTGGCGTCCCCAAACCAGGAATTTTCAGGCAATTGGCAAACCGCTCTTGCCGCCCAGCCCACCGCCGCCGACGGTGAAGAAAAGATGCTGCATTGGGCGCAAGACGGGCACAGCTACCGAGGTCTGGTTGCCGCTATGTCCACCGGCATTGCCGGCGCGCCTGCGCTACAGGTTGCCGTAGCGGTTGACATTGCGCACCACCAGATCTTCATGGACACGCTTTTGCAGACGCTGTGGCTGTTTGTGGGTGGTGCCGCCCTCGCGACTGGCCTGCTGGGCTGGTTTGCGGCCCAGCGGGGGCTGGCACCCCTCAAAGCCATGCGCATGCGCGCAGCACAGGTTACCGCGCAGACCCTGGACCAGCGCTTGCCAACTGACGCGGTACCCGTCGAACTGGCAGACCTCGCCGTCACACTCAATGACATGCTGGCGCGCCTTGAGGAGGCTTTTCGCCGCTTGTCGGATTTTTCATCCGATATCGCCCATGAGCTGCGCACACCCGTGAGCAACCTGATGACGCAGACCCAGGTGTCGCTCTCGCGTGGACGTGACGCCGCCAGCTACCGCGAGATTCTGGAGTCCAACGCCGAAGAGTTTGAGCGCCTGGCGCGGATGATTTCGGACATGCTGTTCCTGGCCAAGGCCGACAACGCGCTGGCCTCTGCCCAACCGCTGCTACAGCGCGAGCCAGTGGACCTGGCCGCAGCCGTGCGCAACCTGTTCGACTTTTATGAAGCCCTGGCAGAAGAACAGGGCGTGCAAATGCAACTGCAGGGCACCGCAAGCACCCTGGGCGATGGACTGATGCTGCGCCGCGCGATGAGCAACCTGCTCTCCAACGCGCTGCGCTACACCCCGCCCGGCGGCACGGTG
>CAJASG010000043.1 GCA_903944555.1 uncultured beta proteobacterium | reverse complement strand
TTGAATACCTGATCCACAACGCCGATGGCGGCGAGGTCGAGCAGTGCGGCAACGGTGCCCGTTGCTTTGCCCGCTTTGTGCGCGACCAGGGCCTCACCACCAAAGACACCCTGCGCGTGCAGACCATGAAGGGCGTGATCGAGCCGCACCTGACCCCCGATGGCCGGGTGACGGTCAACATGGGGGCGCCGGTATTTGCCTTGCCCGACATCCCCTTTGATGCCACAAACTTGCAGTGGCAGCCTCAAGATTTATGGGGTTTTTGGCCTCTATCCCCCGTGGATATTGCGCAAGCAGCTCCTATTTTGATAGCACCCGTCTTGATCATGCCGGTGTCCATGGGCAACCCCCACGCAGTGCTGGTGGTGGACGACACTGACAGCGCGCCAGTCGCCACCTTGGGCCCGCTGGTCCAGCAAAGTCCGCGCTTCCCCCAGGGCGTCAACGTAGGCTTTATGCAGGTGGTGGACCGCACCCATATCCGGCTTCGCGTGTTTGAGCGCGGCGCTGGCGAGACCCTGGCCTGCGGCTCGGGCGCCTGTGCGGCCGTGGTGGCCGGTATCCGCCTTGGCCTGTTGGACGCCCGCGTCGAAGTGCAAACCCATGGCGGTGCGCTGACCATTGCCTGGGCGGGCTTTGATGCGCCCGTGATGATGACCGGCCCCGCGACCACTGTATTCCACGGCGAAATTGACATTCCAGAGACCCTATGACCCATCCTTTGAACCAAGCCCTGACCAATCCCATCACCGAAGACGACATTGCCAACTACCTGAGCAATACGCCCGACTTCTTCCAGCGCCATGCCGAACTGCTGGCGCAGGTGCAATTCACCAGCCCGCACAGCCATCGGGCGGTCAGTCTGCAAGAGCGCCAGGCTGAAATGCTGCGCGAAAAAATCAAGGTGCTGGAGCACCGCATCATGGAAATGATGCGCAACGGCAATGAAAACGTGATCTTGTCGGACAAAATTTTGCGCTGGGCGCGCACGCTGCTGCTGACCACTGATGCACTGGCCCTGCCCGAGCAAATCGTGCTGGAGCTCACCATTCAGTTCGCCGTGCCGCAGGTCGGCCTGCGCCTTTGGGGTGTGGCACCCGAGCACGCCGGTTTGGGCATTGCCCAAGGGGTGAGTGATGACGCCAAAGTGTTCGCCTCTTCCCTGATGGAGCCGTTTTGCGGTCTGAATACCGGGTTTGAGGCTGTGAGTTGGCTGGAAGACCCCGCCTCTGTAACCTCGTTGGCGCTGATTCCCCTGCGCACCGGAGTGGCGGGCAGCACAACTCCCGCCTTTGGAATGCTGGTGTTGGCCTCCAGCGATGCCACCCGTTTCAACAGCGGCATGGGCACCGATTTTCTAGCCCGCATTGGTGAACTCGCCAGCGCAGCGCTGTCTCGCCTGAAGTAAGCCCTTGACCGCGGGCGCGCTACTCGTTGAGCGTTACCTGGAGTACGTCCGGTTTGAAAAGCGCTTGGCAGCCCGCACGGTGGAGTTGTATGGTCTGGACTTGCAAAAGCTCACTCTTTTTTCCGCGCAGGCAGGCGTCGACCTGCTGGCTGTCAAAAATCAGAATATCCGTCGCTGGGTGGCCCAAATGCACAGTGGTGGGCGCAGTGGGCGGGGTATCGCCCTGATTTTGTCGGGCTGGCGCGGGTTTTATACCTGGTTGGGTCGCCAGGGGCTGGTCGCCAGCAACCCGGTGCAAGACGTGCGATCGCCCAAAGCCGCCAAGCCCCTGCCCAAGGCGCTGGGAGTCGATGAAGCGGTGCAGTTTGCGGATTTTGAGAGCGATGACAACGCCTGGCTGGAAGCGCGCGACTGCGCCATGGTCGAGCTGCTCTACGGTAGCGGCCTGCGGGTCGGCGAACTGATTGGGCTGGACGTGGTGGCCAGCAAAACCGCACGTGGCTGGATTGACCTGCAGGGCGCGCAGGCCCACGTGCTGGGCAAGGGTTCCAAGCGCCGCAGCGTCCCTGTGGGTGGTGTGGCGCTCCAAGCGCTGGAGCGCTGGCTGGCGTTGCGCGGCCCCTTGGGGACGCTGGGGGCGGGCAGTGTTGCAGCCTCTCAGGCCGATGCGGTGGCCGCCCTGTTTACCGGGCGCAATGGCACACGCCTGACCGCCCAATCCGTTTGGCAGCGCCTCAAGCGCCGCAGTTTGCACGCCGGGCTGGCCACTCCCGTACATCCGCACATGCTGCGCCATTCGTTTGCCAGTCACCTGCTGCAGTCCAGTGGCGACCTGCGCGCGGTGCAGGAGTTGCTGGGTCATGCCAACATCACCACGACACAGGTCTACACCCGGCTGGACTTCCAGCATTTGGCAAAAGCCTACGATGCAGCGCATCCGCGCGCCAAAATCAAGGATTCCGGCCAGAAGTGAGGCACACTAACGGCCATTGATAGAAAGGTTCCACCGTGCGCAATCAAATTTTTGTTCTCTTTGACAAGGCCGTTGAATTTCACTTGACCGTGGACGATGGCGCACCCCTTGCCTCGGATGCCGCCCGGTCCTGGCTGGACAAGCAGTTTCTGGAATTGGAGTGCGAACCCCTGCGCGCCAGTGGCAAGGTGCTGACGGCTGACAAGGTGCTGGTGGTCACGCAAGCGGCTGGCCCGGCCCTGTTGGCCGATGAGAAGTGGGCGGCGCAATACGCCAGCGCCGTGTACGCAGCTTTAGGCCGACCCATGATTCGGGTCGATGTGCCCGCCATGGCCATCACCTACTGATCGGATTCATGAAAAGTATTCGACTGCGCGAAGGCAAAGAGCGCTCCTTGCAGCGCCGCCACCCCTGGATTTTCGAGTCCGCCATTGCCAAAGGCAGCGCCGACAGTGGCGAGACCGTGCGGGTGGATTCGCATGACGGCAAGTTTTTGGGGTGGGCCGCGTTCAGCCCGACATCGAAAATTCGCGCCCGGGTCTGGAGCTTTGACGAAGCGCAGCGCATTGACGCTCCTTTTTTCATAGCTGCTTGCGCACAATCCATAAGGGCTAGAGTCCGATTTGACATAAAAAGTGACAGCATGCGGCTGATCCACGGCGATGCCGATGGCTTGCCCGGCCTCATCGTGGACCGCTACGGCGACACGCTGGTGGCCCAGTTCCTGAGTAGCGGTGTCGAGCGCTGGAAGGACGTGTTGGCGGATGCGCTGTTGACTGAGACCGGCTTTACCAAGTTGTACGAGCGCTCCGACGCCAGCAGC
>CAJASG010000042.1 GCA_903944555.1 uncultured beta proteobacterium | reverse complement strand
GGCCGCGCTCGTGGTACGTTCCAGCATTTCGGTCTGGGTCGTTCAAAAATTCGGGAAATGGCGTTCGCTGGGGAAATCCCTGGCATCGTCAAGGCCAGCTGGTAAGCGAAGGGAGTATTAATCATGAGCATGAGCGGCCTGCGCTATGGCAAGGTCTGCATCCTGAGCGATGCGGACGTGGACGGCTCACACATTCAGGTGCTGTTGCTGACCCTGTTTTTCCGCCACTTCCCCAAGCTGATTGAAACCGGCCACGTGTTTGTCGCCCGTCCGCCGCTGTTTCGGGTGGACGCGCCAGCCCGCGGCAAGAAGCCCGCAAGCAAAGCCTACGCGTTGGACGAGGGCGAGCTCACTGCCATTTTGGACAAGCTGCGCAAAGAAGGCGTGCGCGAGGCCGCCTGGAGCATCAGCCGCTTCAAAGGCCTGGGCGAGATGAACGCAGAGCAGTTATGGGACACCACGCTCAACCCCGACACCCGGCGTTTGATGCCCGTCATGCTGGGCGCAATTGACTTCGGCCAGACCGAAGCGCTGATTACCAAGCTGATGGGCAAGGGCGAGGCGGCCGCGCGGCGTGAACTGATGGAGTTGCACGGCGACTCTGTGGAACTTGATGTGTAGTATTTGCTATAAAAATAATAGCTGCCTGCGCAATATATATAAGGGCTAGACCCTGTTTTGGCTTATAAATAATGGACCAACCCATCATCGATCTTCAATCGCCCACTGAACCCAGTGGCGACGGCGAACTCAACCTGGCCAACTACGCCCAGCGTGCCTACCTGGAGTACGCCCTCAGCGTGGTCAAGGGCCGCGCCTTGCCCGATGTGTGCGACGGCCTCAAGCCCGTGCAGCGCCGCATTTTGTATTCCATGTCGCGCATGGGGCTGGGCTTTGGTGGCGCCAATGGCAACACCGGTGCCAAGCCCGTCAAAAGCGCCCGAGTGGTGGGTGATGTGCTGGGTCGTTTTCACCCGCACGGTGACCAGTCGGCCTACGACGCACTGGTGCGCATGGCGCAGGATTTTTCGCAGCGTTACCCGCTGGTCGATGGCCAGGGCAACTTCGGCTCGCGCGATGGCGATGGTGCTGCGGCCATGCGGTACACCGAAGCCCGGCTGGCCAAAATCACCAGCCTGCTGCTGGACGAGATTGACCAGGGCACGGTGGACTTTCAGCCCAACTACGATGGCTCGACCGAAGAGCCGCGCCAACTGCCTGCGCGCCTGCCGTTCAGTTTGCTCAACGGTGCCAGTGGTATTGCCGTGGGCTTGGCCACCGAAATCCCCAGTCACAACCTGCGAGAAATTGCCGACGCCTGCGTTGCGCTGATCAAAAACCCGGCGCTGCCAGACGCCGAGCTGTGGACGCTGGTGCCCGGCCCCGACTACCCTGGCGGCGGGCAAATCATCAGCACCGCCACCGACATTGCCGATGCCTACCGCACCGGGCGGGGTTCGCTCAAAGTGCGCGCCCGCTGGAAGATTGAAGACCTAGCCCGCGGCCAGTGGCAACTGGTGGTGACCGAGTTGCCGCCCGGCGTCAGCAGCCAGCGTGTGCTGGAAGAGATCGAAGAGCTGACCAACCCCAAGGTCAAGGCCGGCAAAAAAGCCCTGTCGCAAGACCAGATGCTGCTTAAGGCCAGCATTTTGAATGTGCTGGACGTGGTGCGCGATGAGTCCAGTCGCAACGCCCCGGTGCGCCTGGTGTTCGAACCCAAAACCAGCCGCACCCAGCAGCAGGAGTTGATCACCGCACTGCTGGCCCATACCAGCCTGGAAAGCTCGTCACCCATCAACCTGACCATGATTGGCATCGACGGCCGTCCGACCCAGAAGTCGATGCGCCAGATGCTGGTGGAGTGGATCGAGTTCCGCCACGCCACCATCGAGCGGCGCACGCGCCACCGCTTGGGCAAGGTGCTGGACCGCATCCATATTCTGGAAGGCCGCCAACTGGTCTTGCTCAATATCGACGAAGTGATCGCCATCATCCGCCAGGCCGACGAGCCCAAGGCGGCGCTCATGGCGCGCTTCAACTTATCGGACCGGCAGGCCGAAGATATTCTGGAAATCCGGCTGCGCCAGTTGGCCCGGCTGGAGGCGATCAAGATCGAGCAAGAGCTGTCCGAACTGCGCGACGAGCAAAAGAAATTGGACGAGATTTTGGGCAGCCCCGCCACCCTGCGCCGCCTGATGGTGAAAGAGATCGAGCTTGACGCCAAAGTGTTTGCCGACCCACGCCGCACGCTGATCCAGGCCGAGAAAAAGGCCGTGCTTGAGATCAAAATCGTCGACGAACCGGTCACCGTGGTGGTCAGCGAAAAAGGCTGGGTGCGGGCCCGCACCGGTCATGGCCATGAGGCCAGCAGCTTTGCCTTCAAGGCTGGGGATGCGCTGTACGGCACGTTCGAGTGCCGCAGCGTGGACACCCTGCTGGCCTTTGGTTCCAACGGGCGCGTGTACTCCATTGCCGTGGCCCTGTTGCCCGGTGGCCGTGGCGATGGCCAGCCCATCACCACGCTGCTGGAACTGGAAAGCGGTACCCAGCTGCTGTACTATTTTGCCGGACCAGCTGCGGCCACCTTGCTGCTTAGCAGCACTGGGGGCTATGGCTTCCTGGCCACGGTGGAAAACATGATTTCGCGCCAGAAGGCCGGCAAGGCGTTCTTGACCTGCAACCCCGGCGAGACGCAAAGCTGC
>CAJASG010000041.1 GCA_903944555.1 uncultured beta proteobacterium | reverse complement strand
TTGGCACCTCGCAAATCAATCACCATGAATGTTGTGTACGTCCGCCATTAGACACGCCCAGCAACGGCGAAATCAACCCGGCAGTGCCACCACCACCGCCGATTCATCGACATAGGCCACCGCCACAGAGCGCATCTTCAACCCGCTGGCCGGGCCTGAAAAACCCACCACTTGCAGCCCGCCGTCCAGCGCCAGCGCCACCTCACCACCCCCTGCTGCGCGCGAGGCCCGGGTGACTTGACCAGACAGCCGGTTACGCCCCAGCACCGGTTCGCCTGTGGACACCATATCGACCGCCGTGGCCTTGCATAGCGCCAGTACCGGAAGCCCGGGGGCCAAACCCAGCAACTCGGCGCTTTCACGGGTAATCCGCGCGAACAACGCCGCATCACCGGGCAGCGCCAACTCGACCCGCACCGCCTGACCTTGGGGCCGCAGTGCTTTCACCCTACAGGGCAGCTGGTTGCGCATGCTGGTGCGCAACCCCAGTGCCGCCAGCCCCGGCGCGCCGGGTAGGGTGTTGCCCAAGTGCTCCGTCATCTGGGCCGCAATCTGGGCCATCACCTGAGTGCGTGCCGCACTCAACAACTGCGCCGCCTGCAGTAGCTGAACACCGGCCGGCGTCAACTGCGCACCGCCACCGCCGGAGCCGCCCACGGTGCGCTCCAGCAGCGCCGTGCCCGCCAGATTGCTAAGGGTGTCAATGGCCTGCCAGGCCGCCTTGTAGCTGACCCCGGCGCCACGCGCCGCCTCCGAGATCGAGCCGGCGGAGCCGATACGCCGCAAGATGTCCAGGCGCTTGTCCGCCACCTCATGGCCCAGTGCATCGGCCAGTTGTAGATTGGGTTTGGTCATGGGTCTATTGTGTCGCCGGAATAGGGCAAAGCTATACTTCGCTATTCCTGATTTGAATAGCGAAACTTCCTTTTTTTACACAACCGGGTATGCAACAAAGTTTCTGCGCGCTCCTGACAATGGCTACCCTGTGCTTATCCATACACTTGGGTCAGGCCCAGGCGGCCGAAGTCAGCGTGGCCGTGGCCTCCAACTTCACCGCACCGGCACAAAAAATCGCCACGGCATTCGCGCAGGACACCGGCCACAAAGCGGTGCTCGCCTTCGGCGCCACCGGCAAGTTTTATGCGCAGATCAAAAATGGGGCGCCGTTTCAGGTCTTGCTGGCCGCCGATGGCGCAACGCCGGCCCGCCTAGAAAAAGAAGGCCTCACGCTGGCGGGCAACCGCTTCACCTACGCCACCGGCCGCCTAGTGCTGTGGAGCCCGCAGCCAGCCTTGGTGGACGACAAAGGGGAGGTCTTGCGCAGCGCCAACTTTGCCCACATCGCCATCGCCAACCCCAAACTCGCCCCCTACGGCCTTGCCGCCGTGGAAACCCTGGACAAGCTCGGCCTGCTGGCGGCGCTGCAGCCCCGCCTGGTGCAGGGCGAGAACATTGGCCAGGCCTACCAATTTGTGGCCACCGGCAATGCCGCGCTGGGGTTTGTGGCGCTGTCGCAGGTCATGTCCGAGGGACGTATCCCACAGGGCTCGGCCTGGGTCATTCCGGCCCAGTGGCACACGCCCATCCGGCAAGATGCCGTGGTGCTGGCGACTGCCAAGGACAACCCAGCGGCGCGGGCTTGGGTCGCCTTTTTGAAAAGCGACAAGGCGCGGGCGATCATCCGTTCTTTTGGCTACGCGCTGTAAGAGCTACCTGTGAAATTCACCCAAGAGATTTTGCGATGCCCCTGAGCGCCGATGACCTGAGCGCCGTCTGGCTCACCCTCCAACTGGCCGGCCTGACCACCGTGTTGCTGCTGGTGCTGGCCACACCGCTGGCTTGGTGGCTGGCCCGCACCCCCTCACGCTGGCGGGTCCCCATCGGTGCGGTGGTGGCGCTGCCGCTGGTACTGCCGCCGACCGTGCTGGGTTTTTACCTGCTGGTCACGCTGGGCCCCAACGGCCCCGGTGGACAGTTCACCCAATGGCTGGGCTTGGGCACCTTGCCATTTACCTTTGCGGGATTGCTGCTGGGCTCGCTCATCTACTCGCTGCCGTTTGCGGTGCAGCCGATCCAGCATGCCTTTGAAGCCATGGGGCCACGCCCCTGGGAAGTGGCGGCGACGCTGCGGGCGCGCCCGCTGGATGCCTTCTTTACCGTGGCCCTGCCCCTGGCACGGCCCGGCTTTGTCACTGCAGCGATCTTGACGTTTGCCCACACCGTGGGCGAGTTCGGTATGGTGCTGATGATGGGCGGCAACATCCCCGGCCAGACCCGCGTGGTGTCCACCCAAATTTACGGCCATGTGGAAGCTCTGGAATACGCGCAGGCGCACTGGCTGGCCGGTGGCATGGTGGTGTTTTCCTTTGTGGTGTTGCTGGGCTTGGGCCTACTCAAGCGCGGCAGTGTGCGGGTAGCGCCATGAATGCAAACACCATGACGACGAAAGTGAGCGAAAACACCATCCGCCTGTCACTGGCGCGCCCCGCGTTCACGCTGGACGTGGACGTGACACTGCCCGCGCGCGGCATCACGGTGCTGTTTGGCGCGTCCGGCTCTGGCAAGACCACGCTGCTGCGCTGTGTGGCCGGGCTGGAGCGTGCACCCAACGCCTTGGTGCAGATTGCAGGTGAGATGTGGCAAGACGAACGCGCCGGCGTGTTTCTGCCCGTCTGGCGCAGGCCGCTGGGTTATGTGTTTCAGGAAGCCAGCCTGTTTGACCACCTGGATGTACGCGGCAATCTGGACTACGGGCTCAAGCGTGCCTGCGGGTCCGCACCATGGAGCGCCGCGCCGGATGCCCTGCTGGCAGCGCGGGATGCGGCCGTGGAGCTGCTGGGCATTGGTGCGTTGCTTGCGCGGCGCACGCACCAACTCTCGGGCGGCGAGCGCCAACGCGTCGCCATTGCCCGCGCACTGGCCATGCAACCCCGGCTGCTGCTGCTGGACGAGCCCCTGGCCGCACTGGACCACGCGCGACGCCAGGAAATTTTGCCGTGGCTGGAGCGCCTGCGCGACGAGCTGCGCATCCCCATGCTGTATGTCACCCACGCAGCCGACGAAGTGGCGCGCCTGGCCAACACCCTGGTAGTGCTGGAGCAGGGCCGGGTCAAAGCCGTGGGGCCGGTGGCCCAGGTGCTGTCCTGCCTGGACGCCCCGGTGGTGCTGGGCGACGATGCCGGTGCGCTGATTGACGCCACGGTGCACGCAAAGGATGCGCAGTGGCATTTGGCGCAAGTGGGCTTTGCCGGGGGCTCTCTGTGGCTGCGCGACAGTGGCCTGGCCGTGGGACAGGGTGTGCGCTTGCGGGTGCTGGCACGCGACGTCAGCCTGGCGCTGGAGAAGCCGCAGCACACCAGCCTGCAGAATCTGTTGCACTGCGTAGTGCAGTCGGTGGTGCCGGACAGCCACCCGTCACAAACCTTGCTGCAACTGTCCTGCGGCCCGACCGTGCTGCTGGCCCGCATCACCGCCAGAGCCGTCCACGAATTGCGGCTGGAACCCGGCACGCCGGTGTGGGCACAGGTGAAGTCGGTTGCCCTGGTCGCCTGATACGCTATTAAATTAGGAGCTGGTTGCGCAGATTCCGTGGGGGCTAGAGGCCATTTTTGCCTAAATTTCTGCGCCACAGCTTCTCCAGCTCCACCGCCACTCCCACCAGCGCAGCCGCCCCCAAGCAGATCGCCAGCTCAGACAGACTGAGCGGCTGGGTTTTGAAAATCGGGTTGAGTGCGGGCACGTAGATGGTGGCCATCTGCAGCAAAAAGGTCAGCCCCACAGCACCCAGCAAAGGCCGGTTGGAGCCCAGTCCCAGCTCCCAGAGCGACTCCCGCTCCGAGCGGATCGCCAGCACATGGGCCATTTGCGACAGCGTCAGCACGGTGAACACCATGGTCTGCCAGTGCGCATGGCCGGTGGCCAGGGCCCAGGCCTGCACGCCCAGGCAAAGACCGCCAATCAGCAGCCCAATGCCCAGAATCTGCTGCCACATGCCGTTGGCAAACAGGCTCTCTTCGGGCGCCCGCGGCGGGCGCTGCATGACGCCGCGTTCGGCAGGCTCGGCGGCCAGGGCCAGCCCCGGCAGCCCATCGGTCACCAGGTTGACCCACAAAATATGGATCGGCAACAGCGGGATGGGCAACAGCAGCATGGGCGCCAAAAACAGCGTCCAGATTTCGCCCGAATTGCCGGTCATGGCGTAGCGCACAAACTTGCGGATGTTGTCGTAGATGCGCCGCCCCTCACGCACTGCCGCCACTATGGTTGCAAAGTTGTCGTCCAGCAGCACCATGCTGGAGGCCTCGCGCGCCACATCGGTGCCGCCTTTGCCCATGGCCACGCCGATGTCGGCACGCTTCAGGGCCGGCGCATCGTTCACGCCGTCACCGGTCATGGCCACGATGTGTCCCTGCGCTTGCAGCGCCTCGACAATGCGGATTTTTTGGGCTGGGTCGACTCGGGCGTAAATGCGCACCTGTTCCACGCGTTGGCGCAGCGCGGCATCGTCCAGCGTGCTGAGGTCTTGTCCGGTCAGCACATCGGCCTGTGCGTCAGCGACGATGCCAAGGCGGTATGCAATGGCGCGCGCCGTGGCCGGGTGGTCGCCGGTGATCATCACCGGGGTGATGCCGGCGCTAAGGCAGTCGCGCACCGCCGCTGCCGCCTCGGGACGTGGCGGGTCAATCAGGGCAATGAGCCCCAGAAACTGCAGCTGGCTTTCTACTGCGTCCAGCGCATTGGTGTCGGGCAATTGGGCGTGGTCGCGTCGGGCCAGCGCCAGCACACGTAAGCCCTGGGCCGCCAGGGCATTGGCCGCCAGCACCAGCGCACCGGCATCTAACGGCGCAACGCCATCGGGGTCCCATTGCGATGTGCAGCGGGCCAGCACCGATTCCGGCGCACCCTTGGTATAGGC